>JAFXNX010000160.1 GCA_017529175.1 Clostridia bacterium | reverse complement strand
GGAAAAAATCACTGAACGATTGAATATAACGAACTGCTATCAATAAAGAAAGGAGAAATACCGTGGGAAGAATAAACGTACTCGGATTTGACGTTGCGAATCTTATCGCGGCGGGCGAGGTCGTCGACAGACCTGCCTCCGTCGTCAAAGAGCTTCTTGAAAACGCAGTCGACTCGGGAGCAACCGAAATAACGCTTGAAATAAAAAACGGCGGTATTTCTCATATCAGAGTTTCCGACAACGGATGCGGTATGGACGCGGACGATCTTCCCGTCGCGATCCTTCGTCACGCGACGAGCAAAATAAAGGACGCGGACGATCTCGACAGAATATCGACTCTCGGCTTCAGGGGCGAGGCGCTCGCGGCGATCGCCGCCGTAACTAAACTTCGAATCTATTCACGGCCCGAGGATTCAGACGAAGGCGCTCTTCTCATCTGCGACGGCGGAGAGATCGTCGAGCTTTGCGAGGCGGGATGCGCCAAAGGAACGACAGTTATCGCGGACGAGCTCTTCTACAACGTCCCCGCGAGAAGAAAGTTTTTGAAGCGGGACGCTACGGAATGCGCGAAGATAACGGAGATCGCGGAACGTCTTGCTCTTTCCGTCCCGGATATATCCGTAAAATATATCTGCGACGGCGAGATCAGATTCATGACTCAGGGAGACGGAGACCTTTCAAACGCGATATACAGCGTTCTCGGCAAAAGGATCGCATCGGGTCTTGTCAAAGTGTCGAGGCAGGAAAACGGAGTGACGGTGTCGGGATACGTATCGTCCCCCGATATAACGTTCTCAAAACGTTCGGAAGAGATATTCTTCTTAAACGGAAGATATATAAAGAGTCCGCTTCTGATGGCGGCGCTCGAGCGCGCTTACGTCTCAAATATTCCCGACGACAAGTTCCCTATGTGCGTTCTCAATATAGCCGTCTCGACGAACGCGGTGGACGTGAACGTACATCCCACAAAACTTGAAGTAAAGTTTTCAAACGACAGGATCGTCAGCGAAGCGCTGTATTACGCGGTGCTGACAGCACTTAAGTCCTCTCAGATAAGACCGGAGCTAAAGACCGGTCCGGTATACGGTCAAGAAAGCGCAATATCCGCGCGTCAGGCCGCTGCGGAAAAAGTTATAAACGCTTTCGCGCCGGTTGAAAAGCCAAAAGACGACCGGGACGTACAGCTTGAGATCACATCCGCAAAGAAGGTGAAGACTCCTCTATCGGATCATCATGCCGAGCGCTCCTCCGTCGGCGTGTCTTCTATCCTCGCGGGATATGATATACCGGAGAGGATAAAAGAAGCGGCAAAGCAGGAAACGCAAAAGACCGCGCCGGAAGTTCCAAGCGAGCGCTCGCCGAAAATTTCCCTTGTATCGGATACCGAAGATACGACGGAAAAGATACCCGAATACAGAATACTCGGTGAAGCATACGACTGCTACGTCATTGTCGAACTTTCGGACAGACTTCTTATGATAGACAAACACGCCGCTCACGAACGGATAATATTTGAAGAATTAAGAGAGCGCAGAAAAAACAAAGTCAAAGAAAATCAAGCGCTTCTCGCCCCTATAACGGTATCTTTAACAAGAGACGACGCTCTGTCTCTCGAAGAGTACGCATCCGACATAAGACAGATCGGATTTGAGTTTGAGCTCTCGCCGGACGGATACGATGCGAGGATCTCATCATATCCCGTCGAAATACCGCCCGATGCGATCGAGAGCGCGTTCTGCGCGATGCTCCACCGTCTCTCGGACGGAAAAGAAAGCGCTGAGGTGGCGGAGGCGGAATATTTTGAGAAAGCCCTTTATCAGGCGTCATGCAAAGCCGCGATAAAAGGCGGAAAGAACTACGGCATAGATCATATTAAATGGATATGCGATAAGATACTCAAAGAGCCGGGCGATGACGGAAGCGTTATCAAGACCTGCCCGCACGGCAGACCTGTCGCGTTCGAGATCAAGCGTTCCTCGATAGAAAGACAGTTCCTGCGCCTTGAATAGTTTAAATATACAAATTTGAATATAGTTTTCACGATTAATTATTCAATCTAATCAATTTTAGAATTTTACTTAAATTTTTTAAACAAAACGCTTGACACATAATAAATAATATGGTAGAATCACAGCAACAGATATAACTGCGAGGATAACAAAATGAAAAAAATCGTAGTAATAGTACTTCTACTCGTCGCTGTGATCGGTATCATTATTTCGAGATCCGAGGACAGTGCTTTTAGTCGTGCTTGAAATCTGTTATATATTTATAACCGAACGAGTAAGGCTTACGGCGCTGTCGCTGTAAGCCTATTTTTTTACGAAATTCAGGAGAAAAGATATGCCGGATAACAAGATCATTATTTCAGACACAACACTGACAAACGTCGACGAGCACTGCACGTTCAAGGAAAAGATCGACATTATAACAAAACTCGACCGTCTCGGCGTTGACATTATCGAAATGCCCTCGATCGAAAACGAGAAAGCGGACACTCTGCTCTTGCACACGGTGGCGCCTCTTGTCAAAAACGCCGCGGTATTCTGCAAAGCCGGCTATACCGCTCAGAAGACCGATCTTGCCTGGAACGCCGTCAAATCGTGCAAGAAGCCCGGTATTACCGTCGCGCTTCCCACATCGACGGTACAAATGGAGTTCTTGTGCCACAAGAAAGCTCCGGCGATCCTCGCTCTCTCGGAAGAGCTCGTAAAGCGCGCAAAGTCCTTCGGATGCGAAGTCGAATTCAAAGCTGAAGACGCCTCCCGCAGCGACAGAGATTTTCTTATCTCCATTATCAATAAAGCGATTGCATCCGGCGCCGACTATGTAACGGTTTCCGACAGCACGGGTAATATGCTTAACGACGAAGCGTCGGAACTTATCGGCGATATTTACGAAAAGTGCGGATTTGACGGCGCAAGCGCAGCGCTCGGCGCGGAGTTTTCAAATCAGTCCGCGGTATCCGTATCAAATTCAATTGCAGCGCTTCTTCACGGCGCGTCATACATAAAAACGACGTGCGTAGGCGACAGCGCAGCTCCTTTGGAATTCGCATCGGACGTTATTGGAAAGAGATCGGATGCGATCGGACGCGATGCTTCAATCAATAACACGATCCTCGGCAGGACCGTATCGGAGATAAAGTCTACCGCGGAAACGAAGAAGAGCGAGCTTTCTCCGTTCGATAACGGCGTCAGAGACAAAGAGACGACGTCTGTCATCATCACAGCTGACGATTCACTTGAAAAGATAGTTTCCATTGCAAAATCGCTCGGTTACGAACTCTCCGACGCCGATTGCGAAAAAGTCTATGAAAACGCTCACAGACTTGCCGAAAAGAAACCGATAGGCAAGAGAGAACTTGAAGCGGTTATCGCGACGTCCGCTATGCAGATACCCGCTACGTACACTATTAAGAGCTACGTAATCAACAGCGGAAACGTCATCAGCGCGACGGCGAACGTTGAGCTTGAGCGCGACGGCGAGATACTTCGCGGCATCAGCGCCGGAGACGGCCCGATAGACGCGGCGTTCCTCTCGATCGAACAGATAATCGGTCAGCACTTTGAACTTGACGACTTCCAGATAAGATCGGTAACGGAAGGACGCGAAGCAGTCGGCGAAGCGCTCGTCAAGATACGCTACAACGGAGTTCTCTACTCCGGCCGCGGAGTTTCGACCGATATCATCGGCGCAAGCATCAGAGCTTACGTCAAAGCTCTCAACAAGATCTGCCACGAGGAGAAATTATAATGAAATTCTCGTTTTCCACAAACCACTGGGACGGCTATACGATATTTGATTTTTTCTCATTTGCCGCGGATTACGATTACAGCGGCATCGAGATACACAGCGCGTCGGAGCTTGACGATGCTGATCTCTCGCTAGTCTACGGAAAGCAAAGAGATACTAATATTAATATTTGCTGTATCAACCTCACTTCCGATATATCGAAAAGCGAGAACTTTGACGCGGCGTCTCGCGAGCTGTCATTATGCTTTGATATTGCAAAGAAACTCGATAGTCCTTATATCAGACTTAAGTGCAGCGGAGACGTTGGGGACAAGAATGCAGTTGAATGCGCTTCCCTCTTTGTTAAGAAGCATCTTTCGTCCGCACAAGCGCGCGGTGTCGAACTTCTCGTTGAATCAATGGGCGTCTTTTCCGACACGTCGGCGCTCAAAGATTTTCTCGATTCTTTTGCAAGCGATTCGCTCGGCGCCCTTTGGGATTTCTACTACCCCTACTCGGTATGCAAGGAAACGCCGGACCTCTCGATCAAAAACCTCGGCGCTTACGTTCG
>JAFXNX010000159.1 GCA_017529175.1 Clostridia bacterium | reverse complement strand
CTCGAGGTCGTCCGACGTGAAGTACGCGGCGGCGGCATGACCTTTGATGTGCTCGACCGGTATCAGCGGAACACCGAGCGAGAATGCGAGGGATTTTGCAAAGCTGACTCCGACGAGGAGCGACCCGATAAGTCCGGGAGAGTATGTGACTCCGATCGCGTCAAGGCGTGAAAGAGCGATACCGGAGCGGTCGACGGCTTCCCTTACGACTGCACTGATGTGCTCAATATGCTCGCGGCTCGCGATCTCGGGAACCACTCCGCCGTAGAGCGCGTGAGTCTGTATTTGTGAATTGACGCAGCTCGACAGGATTCGTCTTTTGTCATCTGTCATCTCGACGACTGCCGCAGCAGTATCGTCGCAGGAGCTTTCAATTGCAAGAATTATCATTTTCGTCTTCGTCCGGGTAGAGAGATTTTTTCATCAAGACGGTGTCCTCCGGCGGATCCTTATAATAGCCTTTTCTCGATCCGTATGGAGAAAAACCGAATTTTTCGTACAGCGTTATCGCGGGAGTGTTCGATCCTCTGACTTCGAGATATGCATTTCGCGAACCGCGCTCCCTCGCCTTTTCGAGAAGAGCCGACAGAAGAGCTGCGCCGATACCGAGGCGCCTTGCTTTTTCCGTGACGGCAATGTTCAGAATATCACATTCGTCCGCTATCGTGAACATAAAAGCGTATCCCGCGATCTTTCCTCCGTACAGCGCGGTGAAGGATACGAAACGCGGATTCAGCGCGGCGGATCGAAGGCTCGCCTCGCTCCACGGGTCGGAAAAACACTCTTTTTCTATCCTGCATATATCCGGGAAATCCTGCGGAATAGTGGGATCAATAACGATTTTTTTCATATATATCAGTTTGCAGGTACGCCGTTTACGGAAACGTACTTTTCCAAAATATCGCCTATTTCGGCTGCCGTATCGTTGCCCGCGTCGACTATATAGTGACCGTCTTTGCAGACTGCGTAAGTGACGGAGTAAAACAGTCCGGGAAAAGCGTCCGAGTGGAATTTGATCGTGTATTCCGCGATTTCATTCTCAATGAAGAGTGCATCCGATCTTCCCGATACCGCCGTGTCAATAATGGTATCGATGATCTCCGGGTCGGTGATCGTCGCGACGGATATTACCGTGTTCCCTTCGTTGCAGACGTAACAGACGTTAAAATCGATCTCGTCGACGGGCGGTATGACGATACCGTCTCTGTAGTATACGACGGAAGCGGAGCCGGCATATTCTTCCGTCATCCAGTCGCCCGTGTCGAGAGGATTTCCTTCGAGATCGAGTACAGAAAACAGATCTATTGCCTCGTCGAACACGGCGCATTTTTCACCTATCCCGCAGGGCTGGAATCCGATTGGCGTCGGGTGAAAGATCTTTTCGCCGTCGTCCGACACTATCGCGCCGTCTTTGTAGGTGAATCCTTCATAGGAAGGAGAGCACGAGACGAGCGGCAAAAGCGATACGAGGAGTACGGCGGTAAGAGCTGCCGATAAAAGCTTTTTCATAACGTCTTATTAGTAACCGAATTTACCCGAGAGGCTGTCGTCGTTTTCGATCCAGTCTGAAACCGCGTATTCGGTGTAAGTGTCCTTGTCCTCGCGGACGATCACTTTTTCGATCCCCGCGTTAATGACCATTCTCTTGCACATCATACAAGAGCAGGTATTCGGCATTATCGCGCCGTCTCCCGGATCCGTGCAGCACATATAGAGGACCGAGCCGATCATCTTGTCGCGGTCGGCGGCGATGATGGAGTTAGCCTCCGCGTGTACGCTGCGGCACATCTCGTATCTCTCGCCCCTCGGGATGCCCATTT
>JAFXNX010000158.1 GCA_017529175.1 Clostridia bacterium | reverse complement strand
GCACCTACGGCGACGGCGTCGCCGTATTGCCCGACTGCTTTTTCGAGGAACGAGACGTCATCTATCGCGGCGGTCCCGAGGATCACTCTGTCAAGACCCGCGTCAATATATTTTTTGACCGTATCGAGAGAGCGTATCCCGCCTCCGATCTCGCAGAAGGCATTACTGCTTTCCTTGATCTTTACGACAGTTTCAAAGTTCGGAGTAGTACCGTCCTTTGCGCCTTCGAGATCGACGATATGTATATGAGCGGCGCCGCATCTCACAAAATCGCGCGCGACCGATGCGGGTTCGTCCGAGTAAACGGTCATCTTTTTGTAATCGCCTTTATAAAGACGCACCGCGCGTCCTTCGTAAAGGTCTATTGCGGGAAACAGCTTCATCCTTTTACCTCGCAAAACGCTTTTAATATCGACAGTCCCACGTCTCCGCTCTTCTCCGGATGGAACTGACATCCGAAGACGTTTCCTCTTTGCACAGCGGCCGTAAGAGGCGCGCCGTATTCCGTCGTCGCGGTGATGGAATCATCGCAGTCGGCGACGTAATAGGAGTGGACGAAATAGACGTGATCGCCGTTATTTATGTATTTGAAGATCGGGGTCTCCTTCACTATGTCAAGCGCGTTCCACCCTATCTGCGGGATCTTTAAGTTTTTCGGTATAACGTCGGCGATAGGACGCACCGAGCCCGCGATCAGTCCGAGCCCGTCCCATTCGCCGTATTCATAGCTCTTATCGAAAAGAAGCTGCATACCGAGGCATATACCCATCAGAGGTTTACCCTCTGCGGCGCATTTTTTAACAATCCTGTCAAGCCCGCACTCGCAAAGCTTCGCCGCCGCGTCCGAAAACGCTCCGACCCCAGGCAGAATGAGACGGTCGGCGCTCTCGATGATCTTCTCGTCGGAAGATACCGTCGCCTCTTCCCCTATCGCAAGAAAAGAACTCTTGAGAGAAAAGAGGTTGCCGACTCCGTAATCAATAATTACTACCATTACAGCACGCCTTTCGTCGAAGGGATCACGCCGCGCTTTGATTCGTCTATCGTCAGCGCCGCCTTAAGCGTTCTCGCAAACGATTTGAAAGCGCCTTCTATCACGTGATGAGAGTTGTTCCCTTCGAGCTTTTTGATATGGAGCGAGCAGGGGAAGCTTCTGACAAATCCCCAGAAGAACTCCGAAACGAGCTCCGTATCGAAGTCTCCGACTCTCGCAGTCGGAACTCTGAGCTTATACGAAAGATAGCTTCTTCCCGAAATATCGATCGCCGTCAGTATAAGCGCTTCGTCCATCGGCAGGATGGTGCTTCCGTAACGGGTTATGCCCCTTTTGTCGCCTGCCGCGTCCGCGAAAGCTTTTCCGAGCGTAATACCGATATCCTCCACAGTGTGGTGGTAGTCGACTTCCACGTCCCCGCGGCATTTGACAACTAGGTCAAAAGATCCGTGAGCGGCAAACAGCGTCAGCATGTGGTCAAGAAACGGGCATCCGGTGTCTATGATCGAATCTCCCGTTCCTTCGACCTTAAGATTGATCTCAATATCTGTCTCTTTTGTCGTTCTTTTTACTTCGGCGCATCTCATTTATGCATCCTCCAGTATCTCTTTTATTTTTTCGATAAGTATTGTTATCTGTTCCATAGAGCCGACGGTGATCCTGTTGTAGTCCTTTATCCTCTCGCCTGTAAAATGACGGATGAGCACGCCGCGGCGTTTCAGCTCGAGATAGAGCGTCTGTCCCGAGACCGACGGATGACGGGCGAAAACGAAGTTTGCGCTCGACGCCGTCAGGTCGAATCCGAGAGTGGAAAGCTCCGATGAAAGGTATTCTCTGTTTTTGATGATGACGCGGCAGTTTTCGCGCGTTGCCGCCTCGTCGTCCAGCACCGCCTCGCCGCACGCTATCGTCATTCTGTTCACGTTGTAAGGATTCGTCGAATACCTTATAGTGTTGAGATCTTTGATAATATCTTTACAAGCTATCCCGAAGCCGAGACGCGCACCCGCCATGGAGCGGGATTTCGAGAACGTCTGAGTGACGAGCAGATTGTCGTATTTTTCAATAAGACGCGCGGCGCTCTCAGCTCCGAAATCGACGTACGCTTCGTCAACGACAACGATATTATCACGGTTTGACGAAACGATCCGCTCGATATCGCAAAGAGGAAGCGCGACTCCCGTCGGCGCGTTGGGATTCGCGATGAAAACAGTTTTCCCGACTCCGCAATAATTGTCTGCATTGACAGTGAAGTCAGCAGAAAGCGGTATCTTCTCATAAGGGACGCCGTTTGCATCGGCGAACACCTCGTAAAATCCGTAGGTGATATCGGGAAACACGGCGAGATGAAGCTTGTCGCAGTATAAGGCGAAAGCGAAATTCAGCACTTCGTCCGAGCCGTTCACCGCCATAACGCACTCAGGATCGACTCCCGTTACCGCGGCGAATTTTTCGCATAGTTCCTTCGGCTCCGGCGTCGGATACAGTTCAAGCATCCGCGCTTGCGACGCAGCCGCGTCGGCAACGCGGCGCGACGGCGCGAAAGGCGATTCGTTGGTGTTTAACTTTACGTACTTCATATCCTTCGGCTGCTCGCCCGGAGTATAAGGCACGATATTCGAGAATCTCTCGTTAAGGTAACGGCTCATTTTTCCTTCTCCATTCTGATGAGAGCGCTTTTTGCATGAGCGGTAAGCCCTTCCGCCTTTGCAAAAGCCGCGACGTCGTACGCAATATCATCAAGCGCTTCTTTTGTGAAATAAGTGTACTGTGTCTTTTTTACGAAATCGTCGACGGACAGCGGACTTGAGAACTTCGCACTCCCGCTCGTCGGAAGCGTGTGATTCGGTCCCGCCATATAATCTCCGAGCGCCTCGGGGCAGTATCTTCCCATGAACACGGAACCCGCGTTCTTTATTTTGTCAAGGCAGTCAAACGGTGAATCCACACAAAGTTCAAGATGCTCCGGCGCTATCTCGTTCGCGATGTCGATCACTTCGGACAGGTCCCCTGCGACGATTATCTTTCCGTTGTTGTCGATAGAAGCTCTCGCGATATCGCGCCTCTCAAGGAGAGGTATCTGACGTTCGAGCTCTTCGCTGACGCGAAGCGCGAAAGCTTCGTCGTCCGTGACGAGCACCGCGCTCGCCATTTTGTCGTGCTCCGCCTGCGAGAGAAGGTCCGACGCCGCGTGCGACGGATCGGTCTTTCCGTCCGATACGATCAAGATCTCGCTCGGTCCCGCTATCATATCTATCGAAACTTCGCCGAACACCTGACGCTTTGCCTCCGCGACGAAGGCGTTGCCCGGTCCCACGATCTTATATACTTTTTCAATGCTCTTTGTACCGTACGCGAGGGCGGCTATCGCCTGCGCGCCGCCGACCTTGTATATTTTGTCGATACCCGCGACTTTCGCCGCCGCGAGGATCGCCGGCGCCACCTTCCCGTTCTTTGAGGGAGGCGTCACCATTACGACGAGAGGACATCCCGCGATCTTCGCGGGGATCGAATCCATCAGCACGGTCGACGGGTACGCCGCCGTACCGCCGGGGACGTAAAGACCGACCTTCTCGATCGGTATCACCTTTTGTCCCATAACGACTCCCGGCACGTCGTTGATAATAAAGCTGTTTCTCTTTTGAGCGGAGTGGAATTTCTTTATATTCTCCGCCGCCCTCTCGAGTATGCGGAGAAGATCGGGATCGACAGCGCTTAACGCTTCGTCAATCTCAGCCTCGGTCACAGCAAGAGACGAGAGGTCCGCGCCGTCAAAACGCTTCGTGTATTCAAAGAGCGCATCGTCGCCGCGAGCTCTTACGTCGCGAATAATATCGCTTACGATACCCGTGACGTCCGTTTTTACGTCGCACCGCGCAAATATTTCCTCCGGCGCTACTTCGCCCCATTTCATTATTTTTATCATTTTGTTTCCTCCGCGATCTTCTGCGATATTCTTTCTGTCAGCTTTTCGATCAGTTCGGTCTTGAATTTGAACGAGGATCTGTTCGCGATGAGTCTTGCGCTTATCGGGAATATGGTCTCAATGACTTCAAGGTCGTTTTCCTTGAGAGTCGTTCCCGTCTCGACGATATCCACTATAACGTCGGAGAGAGCGAGTATCGGCGCGATCTCGATCGATCCGTTCAGATGGATTATGTCGATATCCCGTCCGACGGACGCGTAATGATCCTTCGCGATCCTTGAAAACTTCGTTGCCACGCGAAGAGTTCTGTTCGTATCGTCGCGAAATCCCTTCGGCGCGGCGACAGCCATGCGGCACTTCCCCATTCCGAGGTCGAGCAGTTCATACACGTTCGGCGCGTACTCGAGGATTATATCCTTACCCGCGACGCCGACGTCCGCCGCGCCGCGCTCGACGTAGATCGAAACGTCGGAGGGTTTTACCCAGAAATATCTGACTCCCGCGTCCGCGTTTTCGAATATCAGCTTTCTTCCTCCTTCTTTGATCGAAGGACAGCCGAATCCGGCTTTCTCAAATATATCGTATACCTTTTCTCCGAGGCGTCCCTTCGGCAAGGCAATATTAAGCATATCTTTCATGATACCGGCACCTCACATTTCAATAACGCTGCGGCACTTTACTGCTTCACACGGCGTTTTGCAGGAGTATACGCTCTTCCCTGACGTAACGATCGCGTCTGTCTTCGCGGCAACTTCCGCGGGAGACGCGTCGCCGTATACGAGCATAACGTCGAAGTCGTATCCGTCGCTCACGGTGTAGAGCCGTTCGAGCATATCGAGATATACCGCAAAACCGACGGCGCGTGAACGCTTGCCCATTTTCCTCATCAGTTTATCGTACTGACCTCCGGACAGAACGCTGTCGGGAACGCTTTCCGCAAAGCCCTTGAACACTATGCCGTTATAATAGTTCTCGTCTGCGGTGACTGAAAAGTCGATCCTGATCTTATCCGAAAGAGCTTCTTTATCGAAATACGACAAAACAGTTTCAAGTTCGGAAAGCGCATCTTTTCCCTCTCCTTCAAGTCCGAGGGATGAAAGCTTTTTCATAACGTCTACCGCCGCGCCGTAAGTGTTCATCAGCGTAAAAAGAAGTGCGCTCTTTGACGATTCGACACCCGAAAGAAGCTCCTTTGCGCCGTGCAGATTCTTGTTTCCGACACATTCGAGAAGACGGCGCCTTACCTCACCGTCGTCCGTCGCCGCGTCAAGCGCAGACGAGAGTATGCCGAGGTGGGACAACTCGATAACGCAGCGCTTTCCGGTAAGGTCAAGACTCCTCAGCGCAAGGGAAATCACCTCTCCCACAAGACACTCATCGACCTCTCCGATGCACTCGAGACCGGACTGCATTATTTCCTTGAACGCCCCGCTCCCTTCGGACACTCGGTAAACGTTTTCGTTATAGCAGACTTTCGTCACGGCATCCGCGTCGTCGGAAGTGTTCTTTACGATCGACAGCGTGACGTCGGGTTTGAGCGCCATCAGCTTGCCGTCCGTATCGGTGAACGTTATCACTCTGTCGGATACGAGAAAATCTATATTTTTTCCGTAGAGGGAATACTCCTCGAATTTACTCATCTTATACTGTCTGTACCCGTATTTTTCGTACAGAGAGTTGAGTGAACGTATCATTCCGTCGATACCGTCTATTTGCTTATCGGCTTTTGCTTCCATCATTTTTCCTCCTTAAGGCGGTCGATGATCGTTCTGTATCCGCCGCTTCCGTAATTCAGAGCGCGGCTCACGCGGCTTATCGTCGCGGTACTGATGCCGACGGTCTCGCCTATTTTCTGATAATTGTATCCGCCGTCGAGCAAAAACGCGGTGTCAAGTCTTTGCGCCATATCCACTATCTCTTTGATAGTGCATATATCCTCAAAGAACGCGCGGCACTCCTCTTCCGTCTTTATCGAAGTGATGGCGTGAAAGAGCCGTGTTGTCGATTCCGTTTCGTAATTCTTCATTATAAATACCTCTCAAAGATATTCGTTCGATCGTTCAATACGAGAAGATTTTACCACTTTATCACGCTAAAGTCAAGAGATTTCATAAATATTATTATACAAATCTGAATTACGGCGTCCTTTCTTTTTACTCAAATGGAACAAAAATGTGAAAACGAATCAAAAACGCTTGACACAACGGCAGTTTTGGTGTATAAATATAGAAAAGTCGAAAGAAAGGAAATACGGGTCATGTTCGGAGTATATTATTTTTATTTTAAGAACAAGGACTGCCTGTATTTTTGATCGTATAAAAATACATACAGCCCGCTTTTCGTTTGCTCATTACAAAGGGAAGGCGGGTTTTTAATTGATCGGAGGATTCTCCCATGTCAGGCGAAACAAGCGAATCAAAAAGAATGACTCTTGACGAGGCAAGAAGCGTAATAACAGAAACGGACAGAAAAATCGCATCTCTTTTTGAGGAAAGAATGGCGGCTGTCAAGGACGTCGCCGCTTACAAAAAGGAACGGGGATTGCCGATAGTCGACCCCGAGCGCGAAGCGTCCCTTGTCGAACGCGACCTTGCGGCGATTTCCGATCCCGAATACAAGCCGTATTTCGCATCTGTCATTACCGCGCTGACCGACGCCTCGAAGTCTTATCAGAGAAAAATACTCAAGGGGATGAGAGTCGCCTACAGCGGAGCGCCCGGCGCGTTCGCTCACATGGCGGCAAAAAGAGCGTTTCCCTATGCCGAGGCAGTAGCTTACCCCGATTTTTCGGCAGCTTATGATGCGACGGTGACGGGAGAGTGCGACGCCGCGCTTTTGCCTATCGAAAACAGCTACAGCGGAGACGTGGGACAGGTCATGGACCTCGCATTCTTCGGAGGCCTTAAGATAAACGGGATCTATGCCGCGGAGGTCACGCAAAACCTTCTCGCGCTTCCCGGAGCTAAAATAGAAGATATAAAGGAAGTCTATTCGCATCCTCAGGCGCTCGCGCAGTGTGAGAAATACATAAG
>JAFXNX010000157.1 GCA_017529175.1 Clostridia bacterium | reverse complement strand
TTGTAAGTCTGACGACGCATCTGTCGGTCAGCACCGGCACGATCTTTGACACGCCGCACTCGACCGCCTTCTGAACGACCGTGTCGAATTTGTCGCCTTTGACGAGCGCCTGATAGAGCGTCGCTCTGTAAGGCGGCTCGGACGATGAAGAGTGTTCCGACAAAACCTTTGCCGTGACGCTGTCGCCTATCGACAATATCTCGCACTCGTATTCGGTCCTCGCCATATCGCAGACGGTAAGGGCGTCCCCCGCTTTCATCCTGAGCGACCTTGCGATATGGGACGCGTCGTCGCCGAAGATCATGACGGTCTTCGAGCCGTCGTCTCTTACTCCTATCTGCGACGCTGTTACGAAAAATCTCGGCATATATCTTCCTACGCTTTCATCAGGGCGGCGGCGTACCAGCCGTTCTCCGTCTCGTCGTCGATCACTTTATATCCGTTTTTTGTAAGAACGTCGACAACCTCGTCGCGCCGTTCAACGATGATGCCCGATACGACGAATACAGCGTCGTTTGCAAGATACTCTCCTATATCCGGAGCGAGTCTGATTATCACGTCCGCGACTATATTCGCAGTGCAAACGTCGTACCCGCCCTCAACTTTTTCAACTGATTTAAGCAGGTCGCTCTCGCGGCAGACGACGCAAGGCGTCTTGTTAAGTCCAACGTTTTCGCACGCAACTCTGACCGACACCGGATCGATGTCGCAGGCAAAGCAACTTTCAGCTCCGAGTTTTGCCGCGCAAATAGCGAGAATACCGCTCCCGCATCCAACGTCGAGCATACGGCAGCCGCTCTTTACGTATTTTTCAAGCAGCTTCGCGCAAAGGCGCGTCGTCTCGTGAGTTCCCGTACCGAACGCCATTCCGGGGTCCATCAGAACGACAGTCTCGCCGTCCTTCGCATCGTATTTTTCCCAAACGGGAACGATAACGATGCGCTCTCCCGTCTTTATCGGCTTGTAATACTGTTTCCACGAATCCGCCCAGTCCTCTTCCGAAACGCCGTCGAGTTCGATCTCATACTTAATGCCGAGCGCGGCAAGACGCTCTTTTATGTAGGATACGTTTTCCGTTATCGCGCCGCCCGAAGGAAGGAAAGCCGAAACCGACCCTCTCGTCTTGTCCTTTTTCAAAAGTTCCTCGTCGATAAGGTCGCCGTATACTCCGTCGAGTTCCCGGTCCGCGTCGGAATAGTCCTCTATCATAAGAGAATTCGTAACCATGCTCATCACAGCGGAAAGGCACTCAAGGTCCTCCGTCGCGACAGTCACTTTGATCTGCGTCCACTCTTTGTTTTCCATAAGAACGTATTTTCTCCGTTATCCGTCAGTTTTTGAAAAGCTTTTTGAAAAACTTTTCTCTCTTCGCGTAGTTTTTCTCTCCGCAGGAATCGGCAAAATCAGAGAGCAGTTTCTTCTGCTGCGCCGTCAGATTCTTCGGCACCTCGACGATCACCGTGACGTAAAGGTTGCCTCTCGTCTTGTAGTTTACGTTCTGAATACCCTTTTGTCTGAGCGTGAATACCGTTCCGCTCTGCGTTCCTTCCGGCACAGTATATTTCATCTTGCCTTCGAGCGTCGGGATATCTATCTCCGCGCCGAGAGTCGCCTCGGCGAACGTGATCGGCACCTCGCAGTAAATGTCGGAGCCGTCGCGCTCGAAAATATCGTGTTTTTTAACGCTGACGACGATAATGAGGTCTCCCGCTCGCCCGCCGTTCTCACCGTCGGAGCCCTTCTCGCGAAGGACTATGCGCTGACCGTTGTCAATACCCGCGGGAATGGAAACGTCGAGCTTCTTCGACACTCTCTCGTATCCGCTTCCGCGACAGTTTTTGCAAGGCGTCTCGATGATCTTACCGGTCCCGCGGCAAGCGTCGCACGGACGGGACGACTGCATCACGCCGAAAGGAGTTCTCTGCTGTGTTTTCACCTGTCCCGTTCCGCCGCACGTCGAACAGGTCTTCGGGCTCGTTCCCTTCGCCGCTCCCGTCCCGGAACATTCGGAACACTTTTGTATCTTCTGATATGATATTTCCTTTTTTACTCCGAATACCGCTTCTTCAAAGGTCAGATTCACGCGAACGGAAATATCGTCGCCGCGGATCGCTCCGCGACGTCTCGACGAAGATGAAGACGCGCCTCCGAAAAAGCTCGAGAAAATATCGGAAATGTCGAATCCGAAATCTCCGAATCCGGCTCCCGAGAAACCGCCCGAAGGGTCGAACGCCGCGTGTCCGTACTGATCGTACTTTGCCTTTTTATCGGCGTCGGAGAGTACCGCGTACGCCTCGTTGACCTCCTTGAACTTCGCCTCGGCGTCCTTGTCGCCGGGGTTCATATCCGGGTGGTACTTTTTCGCAAGCTGTCTGTATGCTTTTTTTATATCGTCTTCGGTGGCGCCTTTCGACAGCCCGAGGACTTCATAATAATCTCTTTTATTCTCTGCCATATCGATCTCCGGCTTGACGTTGTCAAGCGTATATCTTCCGAAAAAACACTTTTACGACGCCCGCGTCAAGCGGGCGCCGTGAAGTATAAAACTTAATGATCAGTTGTCGGATTTGTCTTCGTAATCCGCGTTGTAGTAAGTTCCGTCGGAGGACGCGCCCTGATCGGCTCCGGGGTTGAAGCCCGCGCCGTCGGCACCCGCCGCGCCGCTCTGCTTGTAGAGTTTTTCGCTCAGCGCGTACGTCGCCTTTTCAAGCGCTTCCATATCGGCTTTGATCGACTCGGTATCGCCGCCTTTCAGCGTTTCCTTCAGCTTTTCAAGCGCCGCGTTGACGTCTGCTTTATCGGAATCGGGGAGCTTATCGCCGACTTCGGTGAGCATCTTTTCGGTCTGGAACACGATGCTCTCAGCGCGGTTCTTCGTCTCGACAGCTTCCTTCTGCTTCTTGTCCTCTTCCGCGAACTTTTCAGCTTCGTGGATAGCCTTGTCGATGTCTTCCTTCGACATATTCGTCGAGGACGTGATCGTGATATGCTGTTCCTTACCCGTTCCGAGGTCCTTTGCGGATACGTTTACGATACCGTTTGCGTCGATATCGAACGTGACCTCGATCTGCGGAACTCCGCGGGGAGCCGCGGGGATACCGTCGAGATTGAATCGGCCGAGCGTCGTGTTGCCTGACGCCATATCGCGCTCGCCCTGGAGAACGTGGATCTCAACGGACGTCTGACCGTCAGCCGCGGTGGAGAACACCTGGTTCTTCTTGACCGGGATCGTGGTGTTTCTGTCGATGATCCTCGTGAATACTCCGCCGAGAGTTTCGATGCCGAGGGACAAAGGAGTTACGTCGAGGAGGAGCAGATCCTTGACGTCGCCGCCGAGGACGCCGCCCT
>JAFXNX010000156.1 GCA_017529175.1 Clostridia bacterium | reverse complement strand
GTACATACCCGAAGTATACGCTGCGTCAAATGAGACCCTCATATATGATTTTCTGACAAACACGCTCCATTTCAACGCTGCTCAAGCCTGCGGCGTTCTTGCAAATATTTATGAAGAATCGCGTTTTATCCCGACAGCGTACGGGATCGACGTCGACGGTCTGCCGAGTTACGGTCTTTGTCAGTGGCACGCCGGAAGGATAGATTCGCTGAAAGATTACTGCGCGTCGAACGGACTTGACTATACCACCGTTAACGGGCAGATGTCGTATCTTGTATACGAACTCAATAACAGCGAAAAGTACGCGTATACAAAGATACTCGGTATACCCAACACCGCGGACGGCGCATATGACGCCGGATATAACTGGTCAAAGTATTTTGAGCGCGGCGTTTCGTCGCTTCACGAAAGACGCGGAAACCTGTCGCGAGGGACATACTGGACGAAATACGGCTCAAGCGGCGGTGAGGTCGTTTATGCAACGATAACCGAGGGCGATTATTACATCAGAAACAACAGCACGGGTAAATATCTTACTGTCCCGTCAAAGCAGCAAAGCAACGGTACCGATCTCGGCGTTGCGTCTCTCGAAGCAAATAATTATTTCAAGATCAACGTAAAAAAACAGACATACGGCTACGTACTAAAACCGAAGTACACTACGAGCCACGTCGCCAACGTCTATGCAACGATAGTTCAGAGCGGAAAGAGAGTGACTCTTTACGAGCCGACCGGCGACGCCTCCCAGGAATGGTACTTTGACGCAACTGCCGAAGGATATATCATAAGGTGCGTTCAAGCTCCTTCGTGCGTTATGGACCTTTATACAAAGGACTCAAAGACGCTCGTAAACGTAACAACGTACAACAGCGCATCTGCAAGTCAGGTTTGGTCTCTTGTCCCCACCGCCGCTCCCGGTAAAGCCACGCCCGTCGTGACGCCCGGTCTCGGCGGAGAGACGACGAGTATTACATGGAACGACGCCGCAAACTGCGATGGATATGAGCTGACGATCATCAACAAGTCAAATAACACGACAGTCGTCTCAACATCTCTTTCCACCACTGAATACAGCGTGATACTCCCCGCGGGGAGCTACAGCGCAAGAGTTGACTCGATCAATTCGTATCTTTCGGGAATTAACGGCTATACGACTACGGGCGATACTGTTTCATTTACTGTCCTCAGCCCTCACGTTCATGATTTTACCGGCGCGGAACAGATAATTACTGACGCGACCTGTACCGCCGCGGGATCAAAAAGAGTATACTGTAAAGACACGTCTTGCGGAGAATTCATAACAGTTGAGATACCGATCAAAGCTCACACGTACAATACGGTGTTTTCCCGTCCTAAGGTCGATACAGACGGTTCTATCGTGAAAATATGTTCAGTGTGCGGTTATTCGTATACGGAACTTTCCATTCCTCATTATAACGGGACCGGTCCGCTGATCTGTGTCTCCGATTGTGAGATACCGGCGGGCAAAACGTTCACGCTTCCGGTCACGCTCAAGAACTTTTCGGGCGGAACGAGCGCAGTGTTTTATCTTGAGTACGATCACAGTAAGCTCGCGCTTATCTCAGTCTCGCCGCTCGGGACAAGCTTTTCAAGCTTCTCCGTATCATCGGATAAAATAACGCTGTCTCTTGCGGGAAGCGTGCCGTCAGAGCTTACTGTTCTGTGCAGGTTCACCGCAAATAATACACCCGCCGGAAATATCCCGGTCGACGTTACGTACAATTCAGGCGACGTGAAGCGTTCCGGGCAAAACGTATATCCAGCAACAGACGCGGGGACTGTTTCAATTGTCAGCCAAACCGCATTCTTCGGCGACGCGAACCGCGACGGCAAAGTAAATACAAAAGATATTCTGCTTATCAGAAAGTTTCTCTCGTCGCTTGTAAGTGACAGCGATCTTGACTATAACAGAGCGGACGTCGACGGAAGCGACAGTATTGATTATTCGGACGTTCTGTATCTTCGCCGCTACCTGACGAGTAATATAGATAAACTTCCGGCGGATAACTGACCGGAGCGGGTGAAAAATATGGTAAAGATCATATCTGTCGACAGACATTCACGAGCTGACAGGGCGGGTGTCAAAAGCGGTGACGCGCTTGTTTCGATCAACGGACATCCTATATCGGACGTTCTTGATTTTCGCTTTTATCTTGCGGAAGAATCGGTCGACCTTCGCGTGATGCGGGACGGCGAGCAGCTTTCGTTTCATATTGACAAGGACACATACGACGACGTCGGTCTTGAATTTGAAACGCCGCTGATGGACAAAAAGATGCGTTGTCAGAATAAATGTATATTCTGCTTTATCGATCAGCTCCCGCGGGGTATGAGAAAGTCTTTGTACTTTAAAGACGACGATTCGCGTCTTTCTTTCCTGCACGGAAACTACATAACGCTGACGAATCTTGACAGACACGATATTGACAGAATCATCGAGATGCACATATCCCCCGTTAATATTTCCGTGCATACGACCGACCCGGAACTTCGCAAAAAGATGATGGTAAATCCGCGGGCGGGCGAAGTGCTTGAATATCTTGACGTACTGCACGACGCGGGAATATCAATGAGAGGTCAGATCGTTCTTTGCAAAGGAATAAACGACGGCGAAAACCTCGATAAAACAATGCGCGATCTTGCAAAGCTTTATCCGCAGATGGAGAGCGTATCCGTAGTCCCCGCCGGTCTCACGGCGCACAGAGGAGGCCTTTATCCGCTAGAACCTTTCACTCCCGCGGAATGCGCGGCAGTTTTAGAGCAGGTGGAAAAGTTTGCCGAGGGATGTCTTTCATCGCTCGGCTCCCGCGTTTTCTTTGCCTCGGATGAATTTTACGTCAAATCCGGAAAAGAACTTCCGCCGTACGAGTACTGGGAAGAGTTTTCCCAGATCGAAAACGGCGTCGGAATGATCTCGTCGTTCGAGTATGAATTCAATACGGCGCTCCTGACTTTGACAGAGGATGACAAAAAGATATGCCGCAGCGTCAGTGTCGCGACGGGAGAGGCGTCATACGATCTGATACGCCGCTGCGCCGATGCCCTTTCATCAAAATGCCCCGGTATAAAAGCGAAGGTATATAAGATAAAAAACAATTTTTTCGGTGGAGAAGTTACTGTCACGGGACTCTTAACCGGAGCCGATCTTGCGGATCAGCTTGCGGGACGAGCGCTCGGTGACGAGCTTCTTCTGTCGAGAACGATGCTCCGAGCAGAAGGAGACCTCTTCCTTTGCGGAGAGACGCCGGACGGTCTTTCCGAAAAACTCGGAGTCGGAATAAAGTTCAGCGAGAACGACGGAGCAGACTTCCTCTACTCGCTGCTCGGAGAATAGAAAATACTACAACGGAGAAATTATGTACAAACCAGTAATTGCCATTGTCGGCAGACCGAACGTCGGAAAAAGCACGCTCTTCAACAAGCTGATAGGAGAACGCAGAGCAATAGTCGAAGACACTCCCGGCATCACCAGAGACAGAATATACGGAGAGACAGAGTGGCGAGGTGTAAAGCTTCTCGTCATAGATACCGGAGGGATCGAGCCGAAGACGGACGACGTCATACTTAAAAAAATGAGAGAGCAGGCGGAGATCGCTATTACAACGGCTGACGTAATTCTGTTTATGTGCGACCTGAAAACCGGAGTCACGGCAGACGACAGAGAGATAGCGACGATGCTCAAAATGAGCGGAAAACCCGTGATCCCGTGCATAAACAAAGCGGATTCGATCGGAAACCTTCCACCCGATTTCTACGAGTTTTACGAACTCGGTTTCGGCCGGGACCTAATTCCGGTTTCCTCGATACACGGTACAGGTACAGGCGACATTCTCGACGCCGTGATAGACGCGCTTCCGGAGATCCCCGAGCAGGATGACGATGACGACGACTGTATTAGCGTCGCTGTCATCGGCAAACCGAACGCAGGGAAGAGCTCGCTTATCAACAAGATACTCGGCGATGACCGCCTTATCGTTTCCGATATTGCCGGCACGACAAGAGACGCCATTGACACACGCTTTGAAAACGAGCAGGGAAGCTATAATTTCATCGACACCGCCGGGATCCGCAGGAAAAGCAGGGTAAACGACAAGATCGAAAAATTCAGCGTTCTGCGCGCCAAGATGGCTGTTGAGCGAGCGAACGTCTGTATACTGCTCATTGACGCCGGAGAAGGTATCACAGAGCAGGACGAGAAGATCGCGGGCATCGCTCACGAGGCGGGCAAAGCTTGCATTATCGCGGTAAATAAATGGGACAGCATAGATAAGGATAACGGTACGGTCAACTCTTTCACAAAAGACGTATACGAGGCGCTTGCATATATGACGTACGCCCCGATCCTTTTCATCTCTGCCAAAACGGGTCAGAGAGTGGACAAGCTCTTTGATATGATCAATTACGTTTACAATCAGACGACGATGAGAGTCACGACCGGAATGCTCAACGACATTCTGGCTGACGCGGTAAACAGAGTACAGCCTCCGTCCGATAAAGGCAGACGGCTCAAGATCTACTATATGACGCAGACTTCAGTCGCGCCGCCCACATTCGTCATTTTCTGCAATGATTCGGAACTGTTCCATTTTTCATATCAGAGATACATAGAAAACTGTCTGCGTAAAACTTTCGGCTTCAGAGGGACGCCGATCCGCATAATAATCAGACAAAAAGGCGAGGAGGATTGAATCGGTGTACGATCTGATCTACAGTCACAATTATCTTCAAGACGTTATGATGAAAAAATATCCCGACAGTATCGGGACTGTCATCCTGATCGGTTGTTTAGCATTAGCGGTTGCGGGATATTTCATCGGCAGCATCAATTTCAGTATTATAATATCAAAGGTCTTTTTTAAAGACGATATCCGCACACACGGAAGCGGTAACGCGGGCTCGACGAATATGCTCCGTACACACGGAACGGCGTCCGGACTTATAACGTTCTTTCTTGACGGACTAAAAGCGGTCGCCGCCGTTGTACTCGGCGCGTACGTTTACAATTTGCCCGGCACGTACGTTGCGGGTCTGTTCTGCATTATCGGTCATATTTTCCCCGTTTTCTTCAAATTCAAAGGCGGAAAGGGAGTTGCGACAGTCGCATTCATAATCGCGTTTACCAACCTCACAACTTTCATTATCTGTCTTTCGGCTTTTCTGATAACCGTCATTATCTCAAAGTACGTGTCTCTCGGTTCGATCATCGCGGTCGCTCTGTATCCTCCGGTGCTGTTTATAGTACTTAAAATGTCAAACGCGCAGAATATGGAGTACGTCGGCGTTATTTTCGCTTTCATTATCGCGCTGATCGTCATCCTGAAGCACCGCACTAATATCATAAAGCTCAGCGAGCACAGAGAATCAAAGATATCGTTTTCAAAACACGGCACGGACGGTAATAAAGAGTAATATGGGTACAGGAGACAACACCGAAAAGATCTCCCGCTTCAAAGAGGCGTTTTGCCACGCTCTCGCCTGCGGCACCATAGTCAATATCACAGCGTCCTCTTTCCGTACGGGAGAAGTGAAGAAAATCAAAGGAACTCCGAAGAGTATTTCCGGAAAAAGCATAATTCAACTCGAATATCAGCTCACGGAGGGAAGAGTAAAACACAAGAACTCTCAGCTTGACGAAGCAGGCGGCGTCGTTGACGAGATGTTGTCACTCGGCGCAAAAAACGTACAGCTTGTGTGCTGCGACAGCACCGCGACGCTTCTCGTGTCAAACAAAGGAGCCGTCAATACGAGTTTCAAGTCACTTGCCGCGCACCCCTCTGTGATCCGCTTCCCGGTCGGAAACGACCGTGAAAAGAACTATTTGTTCAGCGGCGACGAGAGCTTTCTTATCGAACTCGGAATATCGGACAAAAACGGCAGAGTACACGACAAAAGACAGTCAAAATTCCGTCAGATCAACAGATTCGCAGAGCAGGTGCGCGATATTATGAAGCATCTACCGGAAGACGGTACGATCTACGTCTATGATATGTGCTGTGGTAAGAGCTACCTCAGCTTCGCCGTCTACTCGTACCTCGCGGATAAACTCTCCCGCGACGTGCGAATGTACTGCGTCGACCTCAAAGCGTCAGTGATCGAATTCTGCGCGTCCGTCGCCGCAAAGCTCTCATATGACGGTATGGTCTTTTCCTGCGCCGATATAACGACGTACACTCCCGGGACGAGAGTCGACCTCGTAATATCTCTTCACGCCTGCGATACGGCAACAGACATGGTGCTTGATTTCGCAGTAAAGAGCGGCGCGAAGGTCATACTTTCGACTCCTTGCTGTCAGCACGAAATGATGAGGATAATGGACTGCCCGCAGCTTGAATTCATATCAAAATATTCTATACTCAAGCAAAAGATCGCATCATGCGCAACTGACGCGCTGCGCCTTGCAAAGCTCGAGGCGTCCGGATACAAAACAGACGCGATCGAACTTATCGACCCCGAGGAAACGCCGAAAAACGTTCTTATCAGGGGTATCAGACGACGTAATTTCAATATTGAATCAAAAGAAGCGAAACAGCTTTGCGAATACTATAACAGATCATACAGCTTCATGACCGGGAAGGACAATATATATGAATGAGATACAACTGTACAAAAACGCGATATATGACCCCTCGCTCGACCCGGCGGAGAGGTTAAATGCGCTTTCCGCTCTTTACAGAGCTCATCTTTCCGGCATTTATCTTGTACCGGACACTACGGAGTACGTCAACAATCATATCCACACGACGTTCTCGTTTTCTCCTTATACGCCGTGCGCCGCTCTGTATGAAGCGTGGAGAGCGGGGCTTGCAACGGCGGGAATTATGGATCACGACAGCGTCGGCGGCGCAAAAGAGTTCATTGAAGCCGGAAGAATACTCGGTATGCCGGTCACCGTGGGATGCGAGCTTCGCGTTTCACTCGAGGGAACGAGACTCTACGGCAGACGTCTCAACAACCCCGATCAGATCTCTTGCGCATACGTTGCGCTCCACGGTATACCGCATCAGTGCCTTGACGATCTCGAGTCCGTGCTGTGCAAGAAAAGGGAGCTTCGAAACGAGAGAAACAGAAAGATATGCGAAAATATCAACTCTCTTTGCGCTCCTTATAATATAGTGCTCTCCTTTGACGACGACGTACTGCCGCTGTCTCAATACGAGAGGCAGGGAAGTGTGACGGAACGCCATATAATGTTCGCGCTCGTAGAGAAGATAACAGCATCACACGACAGAGAAAGCGCCGTCGCCCTTATCGAAAAGCTGATCGGCTCAAAAATACCGCCGAAAAAGCGTGAGAGCGTCCTCGCATCCCCCGACAAGTATTATAAATACGACCTGCTCGGGATACTTAAGAGCAGTCTTATGGAAAAGGTATACGTAGACGCTGACGACGAGCTTTTGAATATCCGCGATTATATTAATCTTTGCGATATCATCGGGGCAATAAGCGCATACGCGTATCTCGGAGACGTTGCCGAAAGTCCGACAGGCGACAAAAAAGCGCAAAAGTTCGAAGATGATTTTCTCAATATGCTGTTTGACGAGCTCGTCGCGCTCGGATTTGACGCCGTAACTTATATGCCGTCAAGGAATACGCCCGAGCAGCTCTCAAGAGTTATGCGTCTTTGCCGTGAGCACGGTCTTTTCCAGATCAGCGGTGAAGATATCAACCAGCCGAGACAGTCGTTTATATGCGAAGAGATCGCAAAGCCCGAGTTCAGACATCTTAAAAAATCAACGTTTGCGCTTATCGGTCACGAAATATGCGCAACAAAGAATTTGGACGACTCAATGTTTTCAAAGAAAAACAAAAAGTATCCGCTCGAGACAAGAATAGATTATTATTCAACCGCCGGCGGATACGGAAAAAGATAGATCAAAAGACTGAAGAAGGGGAGAAAGTAAAATGAAAAATGCCGCGACAATAGCGCCGAAACTCAGATTTTTATACGGAGACGGCGACGGTAAGGTGACTGTAAGATACACACCGAATACTGACGACAGCGCGATAACGATAGCGGAAGAGGACCTTCAGACTCTGAAAGGTCTCACATTTAAAAAAATATGCGTTAAGGGAGCCGGTGCGTTTGAAGTGACGCCGGTAACCGGAGACAGAGCGCTAACGGGGAAGATCGCGATCGTCACGGGAAGCGCGCAGGGATTCGGCTACGGAATTGCCGATTATCTCGCATCCCGCGGAGCGTCTGTCGTCATAGCGGATATGAACGCCGACGGCGCGAGAGGCGCTGCGGAGGCAATATGCAAAAAGAACGGTGTCGAGACGCTCGCTGTATTCTGCGACGTTACAAAAGAAGAGTCTGTTGAAGCGCTTGTGGAAGCGACCGTACTTCGTTTCGGCGGTCTTGACGTATTCGTAAACAACGCGGGGATCGTACGCGCGGGAAGTCTTGAAGAAATGACGCTTCGCGCGTTCACACTTGTCGAAAACGTCAATTATAACGCATATTTCCTTTGCGCGAAATACGCATCTCTCATAATGAAGCTTCAAAGAGAAGTGAATAAAGATATAATGTTTGATATTATCGAGATCAACTCAAAATCCGGTCTTGAAGGAAGCAACAAGAATTTCGCTTATGCCGGAAGTAAATTCGGAGGTATCGGACTTACGCAGTCATTTGCTCTCGAACTTGCGCCTTTCGGTATCAAAGTTAATGCGATCTGTCCCGGTAATTTCCTTGACGGTCCGCTGTGGTCGGATCCCGAAAAGGGACTCTTCGTTCAGTACCTCAAAGCGGGAAAAGTACCCGGAGCGACTACCGTCGACGACGTCAGACGCTTTTATGAAGCGAAAGTCCCGCTCGGAAGAGGATGCAGGACCGAAGACGTATGTCTTGCGATCTCATATATCATCGACCAGAAGTACGAAACAGGTCAGGCAGTTCCCGTAACAGGCGGACAGGTAATGCTAAAATAACAGAGTTCACATTTATCCGTAATCATATAAAACTTCACCTCAACATATAATACGACAGTATTTTATATGTTGAGGTGAGGATATGAGGGATTATTTATCCGCTGATGAAAGATGCCGAGCGCTGGCAGAGTATCTGACGGAACACGGATCAACCGTAAGAGAGACAGCAAAGCATTTCGGTATCAGTAAATCGACCGTACATAAAGATCTTCGCGAACGGTTGAAGAGTATTGACCGTCCGCTGTACGAAGCGGCGTCGGATATACTTGAAAAGAATAAGAGCGAAAGACATATAAGAGGCGGTATTGCCACAAAAATCAAGTATGACCGTTTGAGGGAAGAGAGACATATATAATATAAGAGCTCCGTAAAAATCTACAAACTATTATACAAAATGCAAATTTTGTATAATTAAGGGAAGCGAAATGGGGGTAAATATGGTATTTTCCATTGAAATCGGCAATTCTTTCATAAAATCAGCTGTATTTGATGATAATGATATTATAATAAGCAGATCCTCATTCGCATCAAAAACTCATCGCAGTTCGGATGAGTATCGCCTTCTCATCAAACAGTTTCTTGATGAAACCCTTCAAGCGAAAATCGACGCTGTCGTAATTTCATCTGTCGTACCTTCAATTACTCCGTCCGTCTCGCGTGCGCTCGAGGAGCTCTTCGGTATAAAACCGTTCATTATCGGAAGCGGAACGCATACGGGTTTCAAACTTAAGATAAAGGACCCCTCCGAGCTCGGCGCGGATATTGTATCAAATACAGCCGCCGCAAAAGCGGATCATAAAACTCCGATCATTATAATCGACATGGGCACAGCTACTACACTGACCGCGATCGACAGATCGGGAGATCTGACCGGAGTAATAATCCATCCCGGTATCAAGGTATGCGCGTCGGCGCTGTCGGATTCCGCGGCGCTTCTGTCCGACGTGGATATATCAAAACCGAAAAATCTAATTGGACAAAATTCTGCGCAAAGTATTCAAAGCGGCATTATAAACGGTCATATTGCAATGATCGACGGCTTGATCGAAAGACTCTCTATGGAACTTTGCGACAACGAGGACGAGCTCTCGCTTGTTGCAACGGGCGAGTTTTCCCCTTATGTTGTGCCGTTTTGCAAACACAGCATAACAATAGACCGCGATCTTACGCTGCGCGGAAGTGTCATTCTCTATCGAATGAACAGAAGATAAATTTGAATTATACAAAACTTTTCAAGTTATTTAGTTTTGTATAATTAAGCTATTTTCTTTCATATATTTTATGCATACGCTGTACCGGAGCATTCTCCGGACGGCAGTATTCGGGTCAAAGCCCCGGGAGGTATACCGTTATGGCAAATAATAACCGCGCAAAGCTTATAAAGCTTGTGCAAATCGCTCTCGTAACTGCAATCGTCGTACTTTTGCAGCTTTTGGGAGCGGTCATCAGATTCAGCACCTTTTCCATTTCTCTCGTTCTCGTTCCGATAGTTATCGGCGCAGTTCTCTACGGGCCCGTCGCCGGCGCCTGGTTCGGACTCGTTTTCGGCGTTACGGTTTTGTTATCGGGAGACGCTGCCGCGTTTTACGCGTTCAGTCCCGCCGGAACGATTTTTATCGTACTTTTAAAAGGCACTCTTGCAGGGCTTGCATCGGGTCTTGTCTTTAAACCTTTTTCGAATAATAAAAACAAGTACCCGGGAGTCTTTTTGGCAGCTCTCACCTGCCCTGTCGTCAATACCGGAGTATTCCTTATAGGATGCCTTACGGTTTTCAGAAATTATCTGCAGAACTTCAGCGAAGACACGATAACAAATCCCCTTATATTCGTGATCACCGTGTTTATCGGTTTCAACTTTGTATTTGAACTTCTTTTGAATATTATTCTGTCACCCGCAATATACAGGATCACCGAGCTCGGAAAGAAGTATCTTTCGCGAAAATAATTTTCCCCTTCCTATTCCATTTTCTTTGATTATATGGTATATTATTTATAATGAAATTAATATTTAGGAGGAAATAAAATGCAGAACGTAAAAATGAGAGTTATTTACTCTACAACAAAGAAGAAAGTCGTCACGTTTGCAACGGCGATCGCGGAAGCATTCAAGTGCCAGACTGACGACGTGCCGCCGGCTTTTCCCTGCGACAAAGAAAAGCTTGTAGTTATCGTAATGTCGATCAAAGATGAGCCGGAAGACAAGCTCAGAAGATTCTGCGGTGAGCTCAACAAGACCCGCGCGCTCAACACAGCGCTCATAGTTGACGGAGACCCCGCGGGCAAAGGCGTCGCATCGGTCATTAATATACTTAAGGAAGCCGGAACAAACGTTATCGACGACATCTACACAGTCGACGGCGGCGGCATCTTCGGAAAGAAGATATCTCTTGAAGAACGCACAAATATCGTAAAATGGGTTGAAAAAGTCATCGACGATACTTTCGGAAAAGCAGAATGATCTCACAAAAAATAGATCAGCGGGTCGCATAGCGCGACCCGCTTTTCATATATTCAAATTGTTTATGCAAATTTATAGATAGTCGTATAATCGTACTTT
>JAFXNX010000155.1 GCA_017529175.1 Clostridia bacterium | reverse complement strand
TGATACATTAAAGAACCTGCACATTGCGCTGATTGTGTATTTCTCTTTGTGACGGTAGATTACCATATACTTTACGCTTGTCCTCACTTCCTTTCTGTGAGCGAGAGAAAATCCCGCATCAATTCGTTTTCCATTTCCAACGCCTTGATCTTTGCGTCTTTCCGATTGATGATGTAGCGAAGTTGTGAAACCTTATCATATTCGCTTACCTGATAATCTTTGGGTGGACGCCCTTTCTTCTTAATTGCAATACCTGCTGCTATTTTTCTTTGCTTTTCGTTGTATCGTGTGATGAAATTCTCCAACTGTTTTTTTGTAAAACCGAATCGCTTACATATTTCCCGCCTCGTTAATCCCTCTTTCCGTAATTGAAGTATCTCTTTCTCGTATTCTTGTATGTGTCGGTAATTTCTTGGCATAAAAAAACCTCCTATGATACTTTTTGATTGTATCATAGGAGGCCTCTTTTTTTCAATGTCCGTTTTTACTGGACCTGTTCAAAACCGGCTCGTTTTTATTTATCCTCTTGATTCCCATTCCTTCCTGACGCGGTCGTAAACTTCGTCCGGGACGTCGGGCGTGCCGCCCTTCGCCGTGGGGAGAAGAGCGTCTCCCGCGACGGCGGGATCCGTGCAGGCGACGTCGTTTCTCCACTTTTCGCGCTGGGCGGGATCGCGAAGATCGGGCACTTCTACGGGTACGGATCCCTTGAGGATCGACCTGAACGCGAAGAGACCGGGCAGGAACATATCGAGCGCCTCGTAAACGTCGATGACCTCGCCGTAGTCGCGGCCGAGGATCTTCTCGACGAAGAAGAACATCGAGTAGAAGTCCGAGCCGCCGTGGCCGAACGCCTCCGCCGCGGCAGAGTTGTCGTCCTTGGGTTCCCAGTTCGTCGCCGGTCTGTCGGCGTATTCGCCCTCGTACTCGTCGCACTTGAGGTAGATCCTGTCGACGTCGCCGAGGCGCGAGTCCTCGCGCGCCGACTCCATTCTGCCTTTCGAGCCGTAGACCGTGTACCAGATGGAATTCTCGTAGAGTTCTCCGTGGATGCTCTTGACGATCGCGCCGTTATTCAGCGTGACGATCTCCATGCCGAGACCCGCGCCGCGTCTGCCGACGCCGAGCGGACGCTCGTTCATCGTGCTCTCGACTCCGATGACCGAGACGGGACGGAGCCCCGTGATGTGGATCAGCGGACCGAGGGAGTGGGTGACGTAATACGTGGAGTAAAGGCGGTTGCGCCAGTGATCGGGATCGCCGTAGGTGATGTCCGGCCAGATCGGAGCGCAGTTGTGGACGTATTCGCCCTCGCCGTACTCGAACTCGCCGATCTTGCCCTCGCGGTAGAGTTTTCTCATCTCGCGCGGCGCGGACATATAGCAGTAGTTTTCGCCGTAGGCGTAGATCTTACCGGTGCGCTCGACGCACTCGATCAGCTCGACCGCCTCTTTCATCGTCTGACAGGGCAGGACCTCCGAGAAGACGTGCAGACCGCGCTCCATGCAGCGGATGGCGAAAGGAGCGTGCTCCGTCGCGTAGTTCGCGAGGACGACCGCGTCCATATCGTGCTTGATGAAATCTTCGAAATCCGAATAATACGTAACGGAATCGTCGTTGATCTCTTCCTTGATCTTTTTAAGCGCTCCGGGATACTTGTCGCAGACCGCGACGAGCTGAGCGTTCGACGCCTTTTCGCAGTACTCGATCATCGTGCCTCCGCGGTACGCGCCGAGAACGCCTATTCTTACTTTTTCCATTTTTGAAATCCTCCTTGTATACCATGAACGCGGAGCGTTCAATTCATGATCGCGAAGCGATCAATTCATGCAGCGAAGCTGCAATTCATGAACGCGAAGCGTTCAATTCATTGATTCAAATGAATTGTCCCTTCGGGACGTGAATTGATTCTGCGCTGCGCGCAAAATCGTGAATTGCGCCGTTCGGCGCGTGAGTTGTCCCCTGCGGGGACATAAATATTTGCCGGG
>JAFXNX010000154.1 GCA_017529175.1 Clostridia bacterium | reverse complement strand
CTGCCCGACACGATGACGGTCGAAGAAGCGGATAAGATCACCAGACGCATCCAGTCGAAGGTCTATCTTGAAACCGGCGTTATCCTGACCGGCATAGGCGTTTATTCGCACAATACCTCGGATGACGAGGCGGCGAGAATTCGCAATACGGTCGAAGAAACGGTCCTGGCTCACGAATGGGCGCTCCAGCTTCACGGTTTTTACGCCGATACGGAGAACAAAACCGTCCGGTTCGACGTGGTATTGAGTTTTGATATCGACAGAACCGAAGCGCTCGGCATTCTGACAAAAGAAGTCGGAGAGGCGTGCCCCGGGTATTCTTTGCAGATCATCCCCGATATCGACGCTTAACGAACCGGCGCGGCGGGGATCCCGACGCGGAACGTCCCCGCGAGCGCAAAAAGGAGGAGATACCGTGGGTATCGTCGTTGAAACGTATAAAAAGAATTTTCTTCAGCGATTTGACAAAGACGGAGCAATTCCGTATTACTGCGCCGAGGATTTCCCGGGTCTCGGCTTGACGGAAGGGTCCTTTTGCAATACGGCGGGCGTTACGATCCGTTATTTTACGTATTGCTATGAGAAATACGAAGAGGGCAAGCTCATCCTGTTCTGTCCGGGCATCGGACCAGGGCACACCGCGTATCTGTCCGAGATCGAAACGCTCTGCCGCGCGGGGTATCGCGTCCTGACGCTCGATTATACCGGCTGCGGCGCCTCGGGAGGCGAGAGACTGACGTCGGTCAACGCTCCGACAAGAGACGCCGTGGAACTGCTCGATCTTCTCAAGCCGGAGGAAGAGGTGATCCCCGTCGGTCATTCGCTCGGAGGGTATACCGCGCTCAACGTCATCCACCTGTCCGATTCGATGAAACGGGCGGTCATTCTGTCCGGTTTTATCAGTATTTCCGATGAAATGACGGGCTTCGTCAGATTCAGACCGCTTACCTGTCCCGTGAAGCGTTTTGAGAAGAAGCTCGACCCGCGCTACGGCTCGATTGACAACCGCGCGTATCTTTCGTCGACAAAGGATCGGATCCTGTGGTTCCATTCGACGGACGATCCCATGGTGAATTACAAATACAACGCGGGAAAAGCGCTGAAATTGGGCAATCCGAACGTGAAGATCGTCACGGTGGAAAACAAAAAGCACAACCCGCAGTATACGTCCGAAGCGTTGGCGAATATGAACGCGTGGATCGGCGAATACGAGCGGCTGATACGGGAAAAACAACTCGATTCCCTTGAATCGAGGATCGCATATTTCGCCGACAAACCCATCGGCCGCATGACCGAGCAGGATCCCGCCGTATACGACATGATACTGCGGTTTATCGGCGACTGACGTTTTCGGTCCTCAGGTCCGCACGAAAAAACGGATTTCCCGTATACGGATAAAAACGGCTTGTGAGGTACGGTTTATGAAAACGGTAAAAAAGCGGATGACAATGATCTCCGCGGCGCTCGTAACGATAACGCTGATTGTCTCTCTCTTCGGATGCGGGAGAAGCGAAACCGATCCGACGAGGACCGAGAAGATCGTCGAGGAGATCGCGATCGATTACGG
>JAFXNX010000153.1 GCA_017529175.1 Clostridia bacterium | reverse complement strand
GAAGTGGATCGCGTCACCGCTGAAATTCTTTACACAGCAACCGTCGACAGTTACGCTGTCTTCGCGAAAACCGGTATGAGTCTTTTCGGGAATGACGTTTCCCTCACGCTCCGGCGGATCGTTAAGGCGGCTCTCCTGGTCTTCCCACCTGACGTATATACCATGCACATTTTCTCCGGCGCAGCCGTTTCCCGAAAGCTGTATATCCTGCACGCACGCTCCGTGCGCGCCTGTCATATCCAAAAGGCAGAGCGTCTCGTCGCGTTTCAGCTTGATGACCGACCCTCCGGTCTCGCGGTATCCCCAGCCGCGATAACCTTTGATACATACGCTGGGATACAGCTGCAGTCTTCCACAAAGATACACTCCGGGCGGAACGGCGACCGCGCCTTTTACCTTTGCGGCTTCGTTTATCGCAGTCTGAAACGCAGCGGTTGAGTCAAACTCACCGTCGCCTACGGCGCCGTAATTTGTCACGTCAAAAACGTTTATCATACAATTTTCATCCTTCCGTATATTCCGAAAAACCGGGCCGTATTTGTTTCAATCCCAAACTTTAAGAATCACGACCTGGTGCTTGCAACCAACCTGCTTGCAGTCTATTCCGCAGTATTATCTCCGAGCTTTTCGATCAAGGTCGATAGGCTTTTATCGTACTGCGCTTTGGTTATGGCGCCGCGTTCAAGAAAGAGGTCGAGCGTGTGTTTCTGATGCTCGAAGAGTTCATGCTTTTTTTCTTCCGCCGCTGCGGTATTCATATCGGATCCAAATTCCATTTATTCTCCCTCCGCGCCGTCAAGTATCAGTTCCATTCTGGTTTCTTTCGGTCTCATTCCCATTCTGTCGTAAAACGCTCTGGCGCTGTCGTTCCCCTCCCATACGTCGAGAGTGAGCTCATAGCATCCGAGACGGCGCGCTTCCTCTTTGACAAAGTTGAAAAGCGCCGTTCCGACGCCGCGCCCTCTCGCGCTCTCGTCTACGCAAAAGTCGTCGACAAACAAAGACGTGAATGGGATCATGGTGTTAGTAAAAGGCTGACGCTTCAAAACACAGAGCGCGTAACCGAGAACTGTACCGTCATCGTCAACGGCGACGTACGAGCGCCGCGCCCCGTCTGCAAAAATTGCCGACAGCTCTTCCTCTTTATACTTCGTCGTACCGGATATAAAAATATCGGGGCGAAGCGCGGCGTGAAGTTCAAGTATCTGCGTGAGAAGGCGCAAAACGTCCTTCACGTCTTTTTCTTCGGCATATCTTACATTTATCATTTTATATCATTACCTCATAAAGAAATCGTACAGTTTATCCTTCAGATCCGGCGCGAGGTCGTAAGCGGCGTGACCGTATCCTTCGCAAACATAGCTTTCATAACCGGGGATGGCGGACATTCCTTTGACGACGTTATCTATCGCGCCGTCTCCGAGCACCGCGTCGTCGCGAGCTCCCGCGACGAATACGGGACAGCGTATCAGACCGAGCTTATCCGAAACGTCAAATCCCCTTGTTCCTTCGGCAAGGATCACAAAGCGGGAAAGCTCCTCTTCCGTCACGGAAGAGGCAATACTTCCGATCATGGGCAAGAAACGTTTGAATATCCGTTCCGGATAGATCTTTTCCGCAAAATCTTTATACAGTCCCTCGGCGTCGCGCTGCTTTGCAAGAGATATCCATTTGTCAAGCACCGCGGTATTATCGGTTACGCTCGTATCGGTGGAACAGAGCGCGAGTTTCTTCACTGTGTCCGGTCTGTCGATCGCGATCGACAGCGCCATCATACCGCCCTGGGAGACCCCGTAAAGATAAACTGCGCCGAGCTTCAAGCTATCGAGAGCGCAGGCAGTATCGCGCGCCATATCGTAAACGGAATAGCTGTCCGGCAGCGCATCTCTTCTGTCAAACAGATAAACCGTAAAATCTTCGGAAAAGCGCGAATACTCGCGCGCTACCGCCGCCGCTGAAAGGGTAACGCTTTGTATTGCGATACCGGGAAGGATCACGAGCGGTCTTTCGCCTTTCCCGAACCTTACATATTTCATTCTGAAATCTGCAAAAGTGACTGTACCGATCTCAAAATCCATATTTTACTCCGTTCAAAAGGCGCGTATGCCGCGCCTTGATCATTCTTTGCAGTTAAACGACGCAATTCTCGTATACTTTACGCCGTCTGGCGCTCTGTCGGAGCGCATAAGGGAAACTTTGCCGACACTTATTCTAATACTCGGGAAATCTATCTCGGGCAGCGCGCCGGACGACGGTTTTCTTATCAACGTTATATGAGGCGAAAACTTCTTTTTGTCGTACGGTATTCCCGCTTTTCCGAGCGCATCGCGAACGCTTAGGGCGAGGGATGACAGCTCTTCCGTGCGGGAAACGCCGACCCACCACAAGGCGTCGAACTTTCCGAGCCCTGAAAGCGCGACTTCAAATCTGTTAAATGCGATCTTATCAAGCGCGCATATTACCTGCTCTGGATCGCTCCATTCGCCGATAAAGGCGAGCGTTATGTGAAAATTATCCTCTTTCGTATAGTTTCCCCTGACGCCGAGACGTCTCATATCGCTTTGTATCTCGAGAAGGCGGCGTTTTACGTCGTCGGGAAACTCTATTGCGGCAAACAGTCTCATAATTATTAGAGGTTGTTTATGTTAGCGGAATCATGCTTCTTTACGCGAAGGTTGTTGACCGCTTTCGCGAAGGCGATCTGGGAGAGCATATACTCTTTCGCGCTCTGCTTCCCTTTCATATCCTCCTCGGCGATCTGCGCTTCGCGCCGCTCCGCTTCTTCATCTATCTCGTCCGGTCTGAGAACGGACTCGCAAAGGACTTTTACATCCTTTCTGTCAACGTCTATCATCCCCTGCGATACCGCGCAAACGACGCGCTCTCCGTCCGGCTTGACGAATACCGCCTCACCCGGCGTTATCGCGGCGGTGAACGGGGAATGATCCGCCATTATGCCGAGCGATCCGTCGTAGATCGGCACGGTCAAAGACGTACATTCGCCGATATAGAATGCGCGTTCGGGAGACAACACTTTAAGTTTGAACGTTTTCATATCAGTTCCTTCGCTTTCGCGGCGACGTCGTCGATAGTTCCGACGTTGAAGAACGCACCTTCAGGATATGCGTCAGCTTCTCCTCCGACTATCGCTTCAAACGCTTTGATCGTTTCCTCTATCGGTACGAATATTCCTTTAAGTCCGGTGAATTTTTCAGCTACGCTGAACGGTTGTGATAGGTATCTTTGTATCTTTCTCGCTCTGTATACGGTGTTTTTGTCTTCTTCGGACAACTCGTCCATACCGAGTATCGCGATGATGTCCTGCAGTTCTTTATAGTGTTCGAGTATCTCCTGCGTCCTTCTTGCGACGTTATAATGACGTTCGCCGACGACGTCCGGCTCAAGCACGCGGGACGTTGAATCGAGCGGGTCTACCGCGGGATATATACCGAGCTCCGCGACCTTACGCGAGAGCACGGTCGTCGCGTCGAGGTGAGTGAACGTCGTTGCGGGCGCGGGGTCTGTCAGGTCGTCCGCGGGAACGTATATCGCCTGTACCGATGTGACGGAGCCCTTCGTCGTCGACGCTATCCTCTCTTCAACCTGTCCGAGCTCGTTTGCGAGAGTCGGCTGATATCCGACCGCCGAGGGCATATGCCCGAGCAGAGTCGAGACTTCGCTTCCCGCCTGAATGAATCTGTATATATTGTCGATGAAGAGAAGAACGTCCTTTCCGCTCCTGTCTCTGAAATGCTCCGCCATCGTAAGTCCGGAGAGCGCGACTCTCATTCTGACTCCGGGCGTCTCGTTCATCTGTCCGAAGACGAGCGCGGTCTTGTCTATAACTCCGCTCTCCGTCATCTCGCTCCAGAGGTCGCTACCCTCGCGGCTTCTCTCGCCGACTCCGGTAAATACCGAATAGCCGCCGTGCTCCGTTGCGATATTATGGATAAGCTCCTGTATAAGGACCGTTTTACCGACGCCTGCGCCGCCGAAAAGACCTATTTTCCCGCCCTTTGCGTAAGGCGCGAGCAGGTCGATGACCTTGATACCCGTTTCAAGAATCTCCTCGGAGTTCTGCCTCTCAGTGTACGTCGGAGCGGCGCGGTATATCGACGCTCTTTCCGTATCGGGCGGCAGATCCTCGCCTCCGTCTATCGTCTCGCCGAGAACGTTGAAAAGACGTCCGAGAACGCGTTCTCCGACCGGAACGGTTATGGTGTTCCCCGTCGCCGTAACGGCAAGCCCGCGGCAAAGTCCGTCGCTCGGATCGAGCATTATACAGCGTACAACGCCTCCGCCGATATGGGAGGCGACCTCCATAACGCGTACGTCTCCCTTTGCCTCGACAGTCAGCATTTCCCTGATCTTTGGCAAAGCGCCGTTCTCAAACTGTACGTCAACTACGGAGCCGGTTATCTGTATGAGTTTTCCGATTTTCTTCATTTCTTCATTTTTGTTTGCCAAAAGACACGTCCTCCGCATCATTTGATTTCTTGCGTTTGCGTTTAAGAGCGCGCGATCCGGAGGATATCTCCGTCATCTCGCGCGTGATCGCCGCTTGTCTTATGCTGTTGTATTGAAGTCTCAGCTCTTTTATCATCTCGTCCGCGTTGTTTCCGGCGGCGCTCATCGCGCTCATTCTCGACTGCTGTTCACTGCAGTAGCTCTCGACGAGACATCCGTAAATAAACCCCGTGATATAACTGGGGATAACTGCCGAGAGTACGGTCTCCGCATCGGGGACGAATTGCTTTTCATATACCGGCTCGCTTTCGATCTCCACATCGAAATGGCTTTTCTCAAGCGGTATCAGCACGCGGCGGGTCATCTTTCCCGCTCTGCCGTTTTCATGGTCGGTGTAAAGAATATCTATCTCGTCAACTTTTCCCCCGTCGAAAAACTCGAGTATATCAGCGCACATCTTTCTCGCTTTCCAGACTGTCGGCATCTCGGCGGAGTAGCGGAAATCCTCGACGAAGTTTGCTTTTTTAGAAGCAAAATACTGTCTTCCGTACTCGCCGACGATAAACAGAACGGTATCGGGATGACGCGCAAGATATTCCTCGCACATTTTTATCGCGTCCTGGTTGTAAGCGCCGACAAGTCCTTTGTCTGACGTCACAAGAAGCACTCCGCGGTGAGCGATCCCTCCGCCCTCGAGCGACTCCTCCGACGCCCGGACGTATCTGTTCGACGTCTCGGGAAAATAGTGAAACAACTCGCCTATCTCGTCCCTCAGAGCGTAAAAGTACGGCGCCGTCTTCTCTACCGCCGCCATCGCGCGGCGCATTTTGACGGATGAGATCATATACATGGCGTCGGTGACTTTTTTTGTTTCTGAAACGCTGTCGATCCTTGATCTTATTTCGGCGCCGTCTGGCATACGATCCCTCCTTTACTTTTTCTTTTTCTCCGTCTTCAGGCGTTTCTGGATGCGAATTCCGCCGCCGCGGAAAGCACCTCTTCGCGAAGTTCCGGCGAATATCTTTTTCCGTGATCTATTTTAAGACATACCGCGGGGCGTTCCTCTTCAAAGAAGGAAATAAGGCGCGCCTGGTACTCTTTTATCTGTTTTATGGGAATATCGGTGAATATGCCGCCGTCAGCGGCGATAAGAGTTATGACCTGCTCGTGCAGATTCATCGGCTCAAATTTATTCTGCTTCAGAAGCGTCATAAGCGCTTCTCCGTGACGAAGCTGTCTTGCGGTGCTCGCGTCAAGATCTCCCCCGAACTGCGAAAAGACCTTCATCTCGCGGTACTGCGCGAGGTCGAGTCTTATCGAGCCGACCGACTTTTTCATGACCTGCGTCTGCGCCGCGCCTCCCACACGGGATACGGAAAGTCCTACGTTGACCGCGGGGCGCTGTCCCGCAAAGAAGAGGTCGCTTTCGAGGAATATCTGACCGTCCGTTATCGAAATGATATTCGTGGGCATATACGCAGATACGTCGCCCGCCTGTGTTTCAACTATCGGCAAAGCGGTCATACTTCCTCCGCCGAGAGCGTCGGAGAGCTGCGCCGAGCGCTCGAGAAGACGGGAGTGCAGATAAAAGACGTCGCCGGGGTACGCTTCGCGCCCCGGAGAACGTTCGAGAAGCAGACTGAGCGTTCTGTACGCCACGGCGTGACGCGACAGATCGTCATATACGATAAGAGTGTCGCGGCCGCGATTCATGAAATACTCAGCTACCGCGCATCCCGCGTAAGGCGCTATATACTGCATCGAGGCGGGGTCGCTCGCCGTTGACGACACGATGACCGTGTATTCGTCCGCGCCGTGCTTTTTCAGCGTCTGCGCAACTTTCGCGACGCTTCCAGCTTTCTGACCTATCGACACGTAGACGCATATCACGTCTTTGCCCTTCTGGTTCAGGATCGTATCGAGAGCGATCGACGTTTTGCCCGTCTGACGGTCGCCGATGATAAGTTCTCTTTGACCTCGGCCTATCGGGAACATGGAATCTATCGTCAGTATCCCCGTTTCCATGGGACGGCTGACCGGACTGCGGTCAACAATTCCCGGCGCCGGGCGCTCGATCGGAAAATACTCTTTCGCGCCGATCTCGCCCTTGCCGTCTAGGGGCATACCGAGCGGGTCGATCATTCGACCTAGGATCTTGTTCGATATCGGTATGCCGGCGGTCCTTCTTGTTCTGACTACCTTCATACCTTCCGTGATCTCGCTCTCGTCCGCGAACAGAACGATACCGGTCTCGCCGCTTGAGAGGACGTCCTGTACCATTCCCTTGACGCCGCATTCAAACAGCACGATCTCTCCGAACTCAACGTCACAGAGTCCCTCGATCAGGGCGATACCGTCGCTTACCGAGGAAACGAAGCCGACCTGCTGATACCCCGCGTCGAGCTTGAAGTTTTCAATATCTTCTTTGAGAAGAGATATTATATTCTCATGGATCCCGGTGCGTTCAAGGGACTGGAACGACTTTCTGAGCTGTCTTATCCTGCCGAGCGCGCTCCAGTCATAGTTGTCGTCTCCGACGAAAATCTTGAAACCGCCTATGACGGACGGATCGTCCTTTATTGAAAAAGTCACGTCTGCGGCGTTATACCGGCGCATCATGAACTCTTTTATCCTGCCGAGCTGAATGTCGCTCGGCGGAGTCACGCACAGTATCTCTACCTTGAGCGCGGACTTTCCGTCCTCCGGTGCGTCAAATCCTTCGCGTTTTACAACGTCACTCATCGCCGCCGTCTCCGTTCTTTCCGTTGCTTGCCGTGTCGATGAACTTATCGTACAGCGCCGAATCCGACTCCCGCGACGCCGAATCGTTCATCAGCTTTTGAGCGGCGCTCAAAACGAGCTCTCCGATCTCGGTCTGCGCGGACTCAAGGGTATGAGCTTTTCTCGCTTCCGCTTCCTCTTCCGCAGCTTTGACGATCTCGCCGGCTCTGATTTGCGCTTTTTCTATATAGCGCTTCGCGTTCTCGGCTGCGAGCGCCTCAGCCTCTCTTCTCGCTTCGGAAGCTTTTTCGTCAACCGACTTCAGTTTTTCTTCGTATTCCGCTTTCAGCCTTTCGCACTCCGCCGTACGCTCTTTGTTGATCTTTTCGAGTTCTTCATAGTGAGCGCGGCGCTCCTTTAAAAACTTCATGACCGGCTTATAAAGGATAAGCGTCAGCGCGCCGAACAGGATGACGAAGTTCAGCATATGCAAAAGGATCTGGGTAAGATCTATATTGAGCGGTGCATTCATATTCCCGCCACTCCTTTTTCTGTTTTACAAGATTTTTAAAGAACGAATATGATGAGGATCGCAACGATGAGCGCGTAGATTATCGCCGTCTCGATGAAGACGAGTCCGAGCATCATTGCGGAGTTGATCTTTCCCGCCGCCTCGGGCTGACGCGCCATGCTCTCTGTGCTCTTGCCTATCGCGATCGCCATACCGAGCGCTCCCGCGCCAGCAGCTATCGCGACGACTACTGCCGCCGCTACGGCTTTCGTGCCCTTTGACGAGTCTTCCGTCTGCTCCGTTTTCTCTTCCGCGGAAAGGACTGCCACGTCTTCGTCAGCGGCAAAAACAGATGTGAGGGACGCTATCGTGAACGTCATAACGATTGCAACTGCGATTATAAAAGCGATTTTTTTCATTTCATTTTACCTTCTTTTCCTTGATTATTTTAGGTTTTGGTTCGGCGGCTTCGCCGTAGAAAATAGATACGAGCGTCGTCAGGACGTACGCCTGGATCAGCGCGTGCAGAAGAGTGAACAAAACTCCCACGATGACCGGCATAACGAAACTGAGCTCGACGTAATAGTAAACGAGTTCTGTGACGAGCAGTCCGCTGAGGAGCGCTCCGAAAAGACGGAAGCTCATTGAGATCGGAAGCGAAAAGTTTTCAGCACCCCGAGCACTCCCTTGACTTTTCCGAAAACAAGTCCCGCGCCGAGGATCACGACGTATGAGAGAACGCCCATCGCGATCGCGCCGTTTATGTCAGAAAGCGGCGCCGGAAGCGAAATCGCTTCCCCGCGCGTCGTTATCACCTGTATTCCGGAAAGCTCGAAGAGCGTTCCGAAAAAGATGTATACGCCGGCGCTGAAGATATACGCTCCGACGAATCCCGCATGGTGAGGCGAATTACCTTTTGCCATGCCCGAAAAGAACTCAACGATCCATTCGATGACCGATTGAAATTTCCCGGGTATGCGTTTGAATCTCGGAATCGCGAATATGCGGATCAGAAGCGCGATCAGTATCAGCGCGCCGCTGACGATTAATGCCGCGATAAGTCCCGGATTCACCTCGAGTCCGAAGAGCGATATTTTGTTTCTCTCGTGAAGCACTCCGTCGAGCATCGCTTCCTTTATCGTCTCTTCGTGATGAGAAGAGAGCCCGCAGAGGGCGATCGCGCAGATCAAAAGAGCGATCAGGGAGAGCCACACGATAATGAACAGCGCCTTTCTGCTCATTTTCTTTTTGACCATCAAGACATCACCTCGGTCGATTTGTGATTTTACTTAAGAATTATATCATATATACTTGATTAAATCAATAATTTTAGCTCAAAAAATGCAAATATGACCGCAAAATATGGGATAGATATTGAAAAAGAGGTCAATATCTGCTATACTGTCATCACAAGCAAAAATAAGGACGTGATAATTATGTTTCGTAAGATCTCAGAAGGCGACGTATATACGACAAAAGAATCAAAGATGACGAGCGGCCCGAGAGTAGCGCTCCTTCCGGACGGAACTCTCGCCTGCTCTTTCATGCTCAATTCAAAGAGCGGCGCGAACGATTTCGTACCGATGATAGCATACTCTAAAGACGGCGAAGTCTGGAGCGAGGCAAGAGAGATCTACCCGCATCTGACGGGCAAAAAGTCTGCGTTCATTTCGATCAGGAACACTCACGACGGCAGAGTGTCTCTCGGCGGAAAAATGTGGGATATCGCATATCCTGGTGAAGCGTTCTGGTCGGACGAGGCGGGCGGAATGAAGGAGAACTCTCTCGTTTACGCGATCTCGGACGACGGAAAAGATTTCCCCGATCTCAGCGAAGTTGCAGTTCCCTTTTATGCTTCTGCGGAAAACCCCGGCGGCGCGCTCGTCGACGCCGACGGCTCTGTGACGATCATTTATTCGCCCTATCCGACGATAGATAAAAAAGAAGAAGTCGACACCTGCTGCATGGTAAAGCTGACAAACAAAGACGGGACTTTCAAGGGCGAAAAGTTCGCCGTCGTCGACGCGCCGTGCCTTTACGCCGAAAGCTGGATCGAGCGTCTCTCCGACGGAAGACTTTTCGTCTCAACATGGCAGACGGCAAGCGATGATTCGAGCAGATATCTTATATCAAGCGACAACGGCGCAACGTTCTCGCGTCCCGCAGCGCAGCCCTTCCGCGGTCAGAGCACGGGCATTTGCGCCGGTCGTGACGGCGACGTATATATCGCTTACAACCAGAGAAAAGAAGGCACCGTCGGCGTCTGGCTCGCTCACGAAAAGCCGACTGACGAAGACTGCGGCATGATCTGCAACGAGCCGGTATGGGCGGCGGAAAGCGCGACAAGGAGCGAGAGCAGCGGAGACTTCACCGAGTGGACCGATTTCTCGTTCGGCGAGCCTCACGTAAAGCTCCTTCCCGACGGAACTCTTCTCGTCGTGCTTTGGTATGAACAGGGCGAGGTTCGCGGAATAAGATACGTTCGCCTTGTTGAAGAATGATAAAATGAAAAAACTTTCGAAGACATTTTCGGCATTTGTCGCATTTGTCCTGCTTATCTCATCCCTTGCGGGCTGCGGCGGGACCGCCGATATATCGGGCGACGATACACAAAGGACCGTCGCCGGCGCTGAAACGTCCGTTTCAAATTACGATTCGGGAGAACAAAACGGAGTCTATTATCACACTTTCTCTGACTCGGCTCCTTATCTTTCCGGAAAAATCGTCATCGGAGACAGCAGGTGCTGTCAGCTCGGAGAGTATCAGCAAAGCGCGGGAGAGTGCGATTTTGCCGCCTTTGCCTTCTGGGGCGGACACTATATACCGGGATACGCGCCGCAGATCATAACGGATGATTCGTTTGAAGAAGTAAGAAAATGCTTTGAAGAGCAGATAAAGACTCGCGGCAGGTGTACGCTGTTTTTCTTCGCAACGATCAACGATTACGATCATACAGACAGCGAAAACGACGAGTCGGTATCTTACGCCGTCGCCGCCGCGGAAAAGCTTGCCTCGATGGAGTGTGAGATCGACGGCAGGACTTACCGCCCCGATATCGTCGTCATCGGATTTGCCGGAGTAAAAGACGGCGTAAACTTCTCGGACGGGCTGACGTCGGAGGTATTCAACGAACACGTTGACGACTGTAATGAGAAACTTAATCTTGCCGTCTCGTCAAGCGAAGTCCTGAAAGACGCCCTTGCCGGATATACTACGGTCAAGGATATCACAAACGGAAGCGTCACGTTCGTCGACGACGCCGTTCACTACGGCGATGAAACGCTCGAAGATATATGTGAATATATCGCAGATTTTAATTAAATCGATCCCGAAAGTTTCTGAATGGGTCAGTGGGAACTCTTTTCAAAGATTTGCCCCTGAAAAATATCGCGCCGCGGATATCTCCGCGGCGCTTATTTTATTCAAACAAATTGTCTGTATCTGCGAGGTGTTCGTACTCGTCGAAGCGGAAGCAGAGAGACTTTGCGGTGTGGCTGTCGCTTGAGAGGATGAATCGTCCTCCGCGCTCTTTGATATACGATATGATCTCAAGAGACGGGTAAGGTCTTGTCTTTCCGACGCGGTACATAGCGCCCGTGTTGATCTCGAAGAGGCGGCAGGTCGCAAGTAGCGTGTCCGCGGCGCGCTGCCACGCGGCGACGTAGCGCGGCGCGCTCTCGTCAAAGAATCTGCCGCCGTCGTTATACTTTGTTACAAGGTCGAAGTGTCCGACGATATCGGGACGAATGACCTCTCCGATCTTCGCGACGTTCTCATAATACGCTTCACACATTGAAAGTGCGTCGCCCCGGAAGTGTTTTTCTATGACGAACGAGAGAACGTCGGCTCCGGCGTCGACAGCGTAGTATTCGTCACCGAACTTGAAATAATGCGTCGAGCCGATAACGTAGTCGAGCCCCGCCGTGTCCTCGTCGGAGTAAAGGTCTTTCTCAACGCCGAGTGAGACTTTTATCTTTCCGTCATACTCATTTTGCAGCGCTCTTACCTCTTCGCGGTACAGGGCGCTTCCCTCTTTTGACATACAGTAATCGAAGTCGAACGGCTGGTGGGCGTGTCCCGAAAGACCTATCTCGTCCATACCGAAGGAGAGCGCCGCTTCGACCATCTCGCGCGGGGTGTTATGCCCGTCGCAGAAGGTCGTGTGAGTATGGTAATCACGCGTTATCACTTGCCATTTTCTCCTGCTTCACCTTGTGGTCTATGACGTGGCGGGACGCAAGCTCGCGGTGTATGTCTTCGATCGAGATACCCGCTTCGATCATAAGAACGAGAACGTGATAAGTCAGGTCCGCGATCTCGTAGACAGTCTCCGCGCGGTCACGGTCCTTTGCCGCGATTATGACTTCCGTACACTCCTCGCCGACTTTCTTGAGGATCTTATCGAGTCCTTTTTCAAAGAGGTACGTCGTATACGAGCCTTCTTTCTTTTCCTTTTTGCGCCCTTCGATGAGAGTCATCAGCATATCGAGGGAAAACTCGTGATACTCGTCGCTTTCGTACACCGTATCGTTGAAGCACGAAGTCGTTCCGAGGTGACATGCGGGTCCCTCCGGCTCGACGACGACAGTCAGCGCGTCGCGGTCGCAGTCCGCGGTGATCGAGACGACGTGCTGATAGTTCCCGCTCGTCTCCCCTTTGAGCCAGAGCTCGCCGCGAGAACGGCTGAAAAAGCATGTCAGCCCCTTTTCCATTGTTATCGCAAGGCTTTCCTTGTTCATATAAGCGAGCGTCAGCACCCGCTTTGTCACGGAATCGACTACTATCGCCGGGATAAGCCCCTTTTCATCGAATTTCAGTTCATCAACGTTTATCATAACAACCTCACAGTCTCACAGGGATCCCGTACGATCCGAGCGTCTCTTTTAAATCTTTTATTTTTACTTCGCCGAAGTGGAATATCGACGCGGCAAGCCCCGCATCCACCTTCGGCAAAGTCGTGAACAGTTTTACAAAGTCGTAGATACAGCCCGCGCCGCCCGACGCGATGACCGGTACCGGGACCGCCTCCGATACAGCGCGGAGCATTTCAAGGTCAAACCCGCCTTTTACTCCGTCCGTGTCTATCGAGTTGAGAACGACCTCGCCCGCGCCGTCGCCGACGCAGCGCTTTATCCATTCGACCGCTTCCATACCGGTGTTTTCCCTGCCGCCTTTTGCAAAGACGCGGAACACGCCGTCGACTCTCTTGACGTCGGCGGACAGCACGACGCACTGATCGCCGTAAAGGCGCGCAGCCTCCTTTATTATCGAAGGATCCCTTATCGCGCCGGAATTGACGCTCACCTTGTCAGCGCCGCACTTCAGCACGCGGTCGAAGTCCGCGACGGAGTTTATCCCGCCTCCGACGGTCAAGGGTATGAATACGCTCTTCGCAGTCTCCGTCAAAATATCCGTGAACAGCGCCCTGCCCTCGGCGGACGCCGTTATATCGTAGAAGACCAGCTCGTCCGCTCCCGCTGAACTGTAGTATTTCGCAAGCTCCACGGGGGATGCGACGTCACTGAGCCCTGTAAAATTGACGCCTTTAACGACCCTTCCGTCCTTTACGTCAAGACATGGTATTATTCTTTTAGTTATCACTTTGCCACCTCGCATGCCGCGGCAAGGTCGATCTCGCCTGTGTAGTACGCCTTGCCGATGATCGCTCCGTAAAGCCCCATTTCTTTCAGCGCCGATATGTCGTCAAGGGACGAAACTCCGCCGGACGCGACTATATTAACGCTGTATTTTGAGGAAAGCTCACGGTAAAGAGCCCTGTTCGTCCCTCTCATTGCGCCGTCCTTCGATATATCGGTGCAGATCACAGTATCGACGCCGATTCTGCTCATTCGTCCAAAAAACTCGTCCACCGAGACGGACGACACTTCAAGCCATCCCTTGACGGCAATGTACCCGTCCTTTATATCCGCGCCTACGGCGACGGCGTCGCCGT
>JAFXNX010000152.1 GCA_017529175.1 Clostridia bacterium | reverse complement strand
CTGGATCCTTTTTCTCCCTCAAAATCGAAAGAAGAACGGCGCGAAACGCTCACGCTATGGAAAAACATCATCATCGCAGCGCTTCCTGCGGGCGTCGTAGGTCTTTTGTCCGACGATAAATTAAGCGCGACCGTTTTCCGCGAACCGCAGGTCAGATACGTTATCGCCGGCGCCCTCCTTTTCTACGGGATATGGTTTATCGTCATCGAGAGAAAGAACAAAGGCAGAACGTATAAGACAGTCTCCCCCGAAAAGATCGGCACGAAGACCGCGCTCGGAATAGGCGTGTTTCAGGTGCTCGCTCTGATACCCGGAACGTCGCGTTCCGGCTCGACAATTATCGGATCGAGCGCGCTCGGAGTCTCAAGAACCGCGTCGGCGGAATTCTCGTTTTTCCTCGCCGTGCCGGTGATGCTCGGAGCGTCATCGCTCAAGATCGTGAAATTCGCATCATCCGGCGCGTCGTTTACCTTGTTGCAGTTTTCAGTTCTCGCGACGGGTACGCTTGTCGCCTTTCTCGTGTCCCTTGCGACGGTGAAGTTCCTTGTCGGATTTGTCCGCCGTCACAGCTTTGAGGGATTCGGATGGTACAGGATAGCCCTCGCGCTCGCGGTAACTGTCTATTTCGCATTTATAATAAAGTAACGGAGATATAAAACAATGAAAAAAACCTTTTCCCTGCTGATCGCAGCGGCCACGGTGCTCGTGTCTCTTGCATCGTTGTTCCCCGCGCACGCGATCTCCGATATTCCCGTATCGTACGTGGACGCGCCTTACTTTGACGTCAAGCCGAAGATAGACGGTATAGTGAGCGAGGAGGAATGGGGATACGCTTCCGTCTTCGCATCGCAGGCGTACGTCGGATCATCCATTGTTTTGACCGAGGAAGACGACCCCGACTACAACGACTACAACACGTTCTTTTACAGAAACCCCGGCGCAAAATCGGGTTACGACGCCGAAAAATACAATATGAGTTATACTCTCTGGCTCCGCTGGGACGAGGATTACTTCTACATAGCCGCGAAAGTTGCCGATCCCGACGGTCATTCGCTGAAAAACGGAAAACGCGAGACATGGAACGGCGACGCGCTCCAGTTCAGACTGGACCCCGAGGGATATAACGGCGTAATGGGCGGTTTCCCCGACTACTATGACGCAGAGCTCGACGGCAAACCGTGGAGCAGCGGCGATATCGACGACATCTGCATCGGCTACGTTGAAGCTGCCGGCGGATTTACGGAAATATGGAACAACGCGGAAGGCGGAGAAGGCGTCGGAATGACGGAGTTCTCCGGGGGCGACGCGCTCGCCGCGGTAGTGCCCGTCGGCGCGCTCTACAGCTTTGACTCGGACACCTACACGACGTATGAAGCGGCAATACCGTGGCATTATATCGACAACTATAATCACGAATATTCCGACTATTCCTACAGGACTCCCGACGGCGCCATCGGCAGAGAATACGGTATGTCCGCGGTCGTTTACAACGCGGACGGAACCACGGGAGATGCGGGATACAACGCAGGACTTGCGTGGGGCAGCGGTATCATAAACGCGCAACAGGAGTTCTACCTTCGCACCTGCGGCGGCTCGAACCTCATCACCCTTTCGGGGGACGTGGTCAGCGAGGACGGTTATTACTGCGAAGGCTACGAGACCGGGGACGGCTATAACGCTCCGGAAGTTCCCCCCTCCTATCCCGTAAGAATAAATTCCCGCTATCACGTTAAACTCGATTATGAAAATGAATCCGACATGGAACTTCTCGGCGCAGATCAGAACGGCGAGCGCATAGAGATAAAAGGCAATCACGTCGTTCGCTGGGATCTCGACGCCACGAGCAAGACGGGATATAACGAAGTCAACTATCTTGCCACGGCGAACGAGGAGACGGGAGCGCTTCGGTACCATACGGCGGGATGCGCCTTCACGATGGAATATGACGTAAAAGTAACGGGAACGGATCTCTTTGAAACCGGATACAATTCCGCGCTCTACCACTGGTTCGGCGGCGCGAGAACTTACGAATATATGTGCGGCTACGATTTCGACCGCGGACAGTTCATCGTCGAAGAAACTCTGACGGAAAAGATACTTGAAACGTATGACGCGGATTTCACTCTGAACGAGTGGCACCACATCGTCTTCCAGTACTATGCTCCGACGTCGGAGATCAGATATTATTTCGATCCCGAGATGACGGACGGAAGGATATCGCCCGACGCCGAGCCGATATTCAGGATGACTTACAGATATTTCGACTCACCCGGTCTTGACGAGTGCATCGTTATCCTCCGCAGAATGAATTGTCAGATACTTCTTGACAACGTTGAATACTACAATTTCGTGGACTACGACAACTTCGATCCGACCGTGGAAGAACCGGAGACGTTCCCCGGCGACGCTGACGGCGACGGCATCATAACTCTTAAGGATATTTCGGCGCTGAAAGCGTACTTCGCCGGTTTGGACTTATTCATAGTAAAGGAAAACTGCGACATCGACGGCAACGGCATAGTAAATCTTCTTGACATAAGCGCTCTTAAAATAATGTTTGCGGGATGAACGCAAAAGAAAAGTTATCAAAAACAAGAAGAGGCGGGTTATGAAAAAATATATTTCAACGATCGTGCTGATCGCCGTTCTTGCCGCGATGATAGCGCCTCTCGGCAGCGGCAATATAAGCGCTTCGGTCACGGATGCGCAGTCAAATAATATAGAGTATCCGACCGACATCATAAGATACTATTATAAATATCTCTCGTACGAATACGACGGCGACGACGATGTCTTCGGCAAAGCGCCTGACGCCGAGGCGGCAGTCGAGGCGGAAAGCCCCAAAAACCGCGTGCTTCGATGGGACAAAAACCCGTCAAGCGGCATCGCGCTGCTCACCACGGCAAGAGATGACGGAGCGGTGACATACGAGACGAAGTCGGGTGGCTACACGATGGAGTTCTACGTCAGGGTGACGGACACGAAACCGTTTCTCGAAGGTGAGAATTCAGCCCTCATCAACCTGTTCGCCGGGGACGGCTCAAAGTGCTTTTCGTGCGGCTATGATTTCGACGCGGAAGAATTCTTCGTAAAGGATATGTCAGACGGCAGTATCCTTGAAGCGGCGCAGGGCGACTTCACTCTGAACGAATGGCATCACGTGGTTTTTCAGTATTACAAGGAGAACTGCGAGATGCGGTACTATTTCGATCCCATGCTCGAAGGCGCGCGTGTCGCGTTTTACGAAAAGCCGCTCTTCAAAATAAGCCGTAAAGATTTTACAACCTCCTACGACGCCGACGCACCGATCAATCTTGCAAGAGTGAACTGCCAGGTCGTCCTCGACAACGTGAAGTTTTACAACTTCGTCGACTGGGAAACGTTCCCCTACCCCGCGGGCGACGTCAACGACGACAGAACGGTCGATATGAAAGACGTGCTTGCGGTAAAGCGGATCATAGCTTTGCTCGATGAACCGACGCTGCGCCTCGCGGCGCTGTGCGACGTCAACCGCGACGATGACGTCAATATGAAAGACGTGCTCTTTATTGTAAAAAAGATCCTTGAAAAATAAAGCTCGGGCGTCCGCAGTTGTGCGG
>JAFXNX010000001.1 GCA_017529175.1 Clostridia bacterium | reverse complement strand
TGCACAGTTGACGGAACTAAGACCGCTAAGTGCGACAGATGCGACGTTACAGACACGATCGCTGACGCCGGCAGCGCTCTCGGCCACAGCTTCACAAACTACGTATCGAATAACGACGCTACGTGCCTCGAAGATGGCACAAAGACCGCTAAGTGCGACAGATGCGACGTTACCGACACGATAACGGATGAAGGAAGCGCTACGGGTCACAACTATGTTGAAACCGTAACAAATCCCACGTGTACGAAACGCGGATACACGACGCATACTTGTTCAATATGCAACGACAGTTACATTGACGATTATGTCGACGCGACCGGCCACGATCATCAGCTCTCTGAAACAGTCGCGGCAACGTGCTCGGCGGCGGGTTATTACAGATACACCTGCTCAAGATGTGACGATACGTACGATATTGAAATCGCGATCGATCCGACGGCTCACAGCTTCGGAGAATGGACAGAAGCTGACGGCGAAAACCACGTAAGAGTCTGCGAACACAACGCGGAGCATACGGAAAGCGCCGCTCACGAATGGGACGACGGCGTTGAAACAACGCCTCCGACGTACACCGAAGACGGAGTCAAAACGTATACCTGCGCGGTATGCGGAGCAACGAGGACCGAGGCAATACCTCACCTCGTCTCGACGATCGTCGGAGATATCGACGCCGACGGTGTGATCAGCTTGAAAGATATCAGCGCTCTCAAAGCATATATCGCCGGAATCCTGTCGACTTCCGAAATATCTTATGATAATTCAGACGTTGACGGCGACGGTGTGATCGGCTTGAAGGATATCAGCGCTCTCAAGATATTGATAGCTGATTGATGAGAACAGGTCCCGCAAAAGCACAGAGCTTCACGAGTGAAGCTCTGCGCGCGGGGCTGCCGCATTAAAATGAAGGCTCGCCGCATTTGCCACCTGAGATGTATTAAATCAAGGGGCAAGTGCGGCGGCATAAAAAACAAATTAAAAATGATCCGCAGGATACTCTTCTTGATGAGAGTAAAAACTGCGGATCTTTTTTTCAAAAAATTGCATATCTCAATCTATTGTAAAACGCTTGATTCGATAATTTATCCGTGATATCATTAAATCGCAGAAGCCGCGAAAGCGGCAATTTAAAAGTCTTTACGCGAACATTTGTTCGCTGTTTTCGGAGGTTTTATGATATCCGGACTGAGAACGATACTCCATTCCGATATGAATAATTTTTTCGCGTCTGTCGAGTGCGCGCTCGACCCGTCTCTCATCGGACATCCTATCGCCGTATGCGGAGACCCGGCCGAACGTCACGGGATAGTTCTTGCAAAAAATTACGATGCGAAGCGGTACGGGGTCAAGACCGGAGAAGCGCTGTGGCAGGCAAAAATGAAATGCCCCGGGCTTCTGTGCGTTGCGCCTCATTATAAAAAATATGAAGAATACTCTCTTGCCGCAAGAGAAATATACTCAAAATATACCGATCTCGTGGAGTCCTACGGCATTGACGAATGCTGGCTCGACGTCACGGCGTCAAAAGGACTTTTCGGCGACGGAGTAACGATAGCAAACGAGATAAGAGATACGGTAAAGCGGGAACTCGGAGTTACGGCGTCAGTCGGGGTATCGTTCAACAAAGTCTTTGCAAAACTCGGGAGCGATATGAAAAAGCCGGACGCGACGACGCTGATCGACTTTGAACATTTCAAAGAAATAGTATGGCATCTTCCGGTCGAAGATCTTCTTTACGTCGGAAGATCGACGAAGGAACGGCTTAACCGGTACGGCATCAAAACGATAGGTCATCTTGCGCTGACCCCCCTCGACACGATGCGTCTTCTGCTCGGAAAGAGCGGTGAGATGCTCTGGTCCTTTGCAAACGGACTCGATATGTCTCCGGTTTCAAATATAGCGGCAAAATCGCTCATAAAATCAGTTTCCTGCGGAAACACGTCGCACCGCGACCTCGTAACGGACGACGACGTCCGAGCCGCGCTATACCCTCTCTGCACGACCGTGTCTTCGCGCCTTCGCAAATACGCTTTTATGTGTGAAACGATCCGCCTTTCCGTGCGCGACTTTGAACTTTATACGATAACTCGACAGAAAAAGCTCCCTCGCCCCGACAGGACTTCAAGCGAGATATTCAAGTGCGCCCACGAGCTTTTTCTGCGTCACCACACCTCGGGCAAACCCGTAAGGTCGATGAGCGTCACCGCCGCAGACCTTATATATAAGGAAGAAATACAACTCTCTCTCGATCCGGAGCTGATGCGCCTGCAGCGGCGCGAACTCGCCGAATGCGCCTGCGACAAGATCAACGAACGATACGGAAAGAATACGATCTGCCGTGCGATATATCTCGCCGAGCCGGAACTGACTCACCTTCATATCCATTCCGGCGTCGAAAACATAATGCCGGGAATGATGAAAATGCAGTGATTTGCTTGTCAAATCACTGCATTCTCATCAATAGTTCAATTAAGCTCGCAAAGTGAATTCAGCCGCCGATCATATCAAGATACTCTTCAAGGCAAAAACCGAGAGCGTGGATACGCTCGGCGTGATATCTGCCGACGAATCTGTAGTGCCACGGCTCAAAGGTGTAGCCGGTGATGCTGACCTTGTCCTCGGGATATCTGAGAATGAAGCCGAACTTCCATGCGTTGTCGGTGAGCCACTTGTAAGCGTCCTCGTTTTTAAACTCGACCGTCGCAGAAGGATAGTTGTGCATATCACAGCAAAGACCTGTCTGATGCTCGCTCGTTCCTGGGTATGCGGTATCCGAAAGGACCATCTCCAGCGCCGTCTGCTCGTCGTATCCCGCGGCAAGATTCTGATTGTAAAACCGTCGAATATACGCTTCTGATCGTCGTAAGAACGGTACGCGCTTGTGACCGAAACGTCGGTGTAGCCGGCGCTTTCCATCTCGATATACAGAGCGTTCAGCGCCATCGCGGCGCATCTTACCATCTGCTGCGTCGCTCTGCCGTC
>JAFXNX010000151.1 GCA_017529175.1 Clostridia bacterium | reverse complement strand
GCGCCGCCTTGAACTTTTCGACCGCGCGTCCTCTGTGGCTGACAGAGTTTTTCTCATCGGCGCTCATTTGCGCAAAAGTCTTTCCAAACGGCTTATAGAGGAACAACGGATCGTAACCGAAACCGTCACATCCCCGAAACTCGCGAAGTATCTCTCCGCGGCACTCTCCGCGCACAGCGACGACTTTTACAGACGTCCCGCAGCGCGCAGACGCAAAGTCCGACAGTTCTTTGTCAACTAATTCTTCCGGAATGCTAATATTCAGACTGTCGGGGACAGTTATGCTCATTACGCACACGAAAGACGCTCCTCTGTCGTCAATATTCTCCATTACTTTCAACAATTTTTCATTATTGTCCGTATAAGTGACGTGAGCACCTGCATATCTTGCGGAGTAAACTCCCGGCGCTCCGTCAAGCGCGTCGACGGAAAGCCCCGAATCATCCGCAACGCCGATATATCCTTTTGACGCGGGAACGCACGATTTGATCACCGAGTTTTCCTCATAGCTATCTCCGTCCTCAACGATATCGCCCTCACAGCCGATATCATCAAGGGAAAGTATCTCGACTTCAGGGGAAATATCCGAGAACATCGCCTGAAGCTCGGCGATCTTGTTTCTGTTTCGTGATGCGAGAACTAATTTATGCATAATTACCTCAATCTATCAGCGCGTCGACGAACATATCGGGATCGAACGGCTGCATATCGTCGATCTGTTCTCCGACTCCGATGAATTTTACGGGAAGATCGAGCACTCCCTTAATGGAGAACACCGCTCCGCCCTTCGCCGTGCCGTCGAGCTTTGTAAGCACAAGTCCCGAAATATCGGCGGCGTTTTTGAATTCTCTTGCCTGATTAACGGCGTTCTGACCGGTAGTAGCGTCGAGAACGAGAAGAGTCTCAACGGCAGAATCGGGAAGTTCGCGTCTGATAACGCGGTTGATCTTCGCAAGCTCGTCCATCAGATTCTTTTTATTGTGAAGGCGTCCTGCCGTATCGACGATAAGTACGTCCGCATTCCTCTTTTTTGCCGCGGCGCAGGCGTCGAATACGACGGCGGCGGGGTCGCTTCCCTCGCTCTGCCTTATAAGTTCCACGCCGGCTCTCTCCGTCCACACCTCAAGCTGATCTATAGCCGCGGCTCTGAACGTATCGGCTGCGGCAACAACGACATGTTTACCGTCGCCTTTGAGCTTTGCAGATATCTTGCCTATAGTCGTGGTCTTGCCTACTCCGTTTACACCTATTACAAGTATCACGGACGGGTGGGTTGACAGGTCAAGAGGTTCGGCGTCGCCGACTTTAGAGCGAAGTATCTCTTTCAGCGCGGTTTTTACGTCGGCAGGATCTTTAAGTCTGCCGTCTTTTATTCTGTCGCGCAGTTCATCGATAACCTCCTCCGTCGTTTCAGCTCCCATATCGGAACAGAAAAGCACCTCTTCAAGCTCGTCGAGAAGATCCTCGTCTACACGTACAAAGCTCTTGAGTACGGAATCTATTTTTCCGACGAACGCGTTTTTCGTCTTTGTAAGTCCCGCTTTTAGTTTTTCAAAAAATCCCATATCTACCTCTTACGAATCATTCGACAAGTTCCGCGTCTCTCATCGTCTTTTCGGAGACGCTGTCAACGTCAAGTACGAACACCTTAGAAATACCTCGTCTCGGCATCGTGACGCCGTAGAGCGTATCGGCGACCTCCATAAGTCCTCTTCTGTGAGAGATGACTATCATCTGGAGCTCTTTTGAATAACGCTTTACATAGTTTGCAACTCTCGTTACGTTTACCTCGTCAAGCGCCGCCTCTATCTCGTCGAAGATGCAGAACGACGAAGGATTGACTTTTATCAGCGCGAACAAAAGCGCTATTGCAACGAAAGCCTGCTCGCCGCCGGAAAGCAGCGAAAGATTTTTGATCATTTTTCCGGGGGGCGCCGCGCTGATCTCGATTCCTGACGTCAAAACGTTATCGGGATCACTGAGCGTCAGATGAGCGCTTCCTCCTCCGAACAGTTCGCGGAAGACCTGCTTGAAGTTCTCGTTGACCTCTTCAAAAGTTTTGACGAACATAACTCTCATCTCGTCCTCGATCGAAGAAATGATCTTTTCAAGTTCTACCTTTGACGCTTCAAGGTCTTTGAGCTGTCCGCCGAGATAATCATATCTCGCTTTCTGCTCGGCATATTCGTCGATCGCTTCCGGATTGACGTGTCCGAGAGCTTTTATCGAG
>JAFXNX010000150.1 GCA_017529175.1 Clostridia bacterium | reverse complement strand
CGCGGGGTTGGAAGTCGATGGGACCGTTTTTAATCTGGATAATGACGTTGTCGGCAAACTGACCGTCGAGTGGCATAAATTCCAGACAAGCCTGATTAGCGCGAGAATGAATCTTTCCCGCAAAGACGCTCTTAACGACTGATAATAAAGGGGACCCCCGCGGCTTACATGGTTTGCCTTGAGGGCCCTCAAACGAAGAAACAGGGAGAATCTGACGATTCTCCCCGTTTTAAATCATAATTTCTTACGGATCAATATATTATGGATAAAAATGAAAGAAACGCTCAAGGCAGAAACGACGCGGAAAGCTTCCGACGCGCAAACGAGCCGTTGGACGGACCTCAGCCCGAACGCAGAAGCGACGGGTCGGTCATATATTCAAGCGCGGTCGACGGAGAACGCCGCCCGAAGCGGCGCGTTACGAAAATGAGCAGGAAACGGTACAGAAAAAGAAACGGCGCGCTGATCGCACTCGTGATATTCTTCACACTCGTCATAGGCGCGAGCGCCATCCTTATAATCAAAAACAGAAAAAATGAAACGCCGTCCCCCTCGGCATCTGTCTCTGATACTGCATCCGCGACAGACGCCCCGGCGCCGGACGAGAGCGCGCCTGCCTTTGAAACCACCGTTCCCGATACAGAAAGCGGAAACGGCGCTAACAGTAATAATAATGAAAGATCCGTCACGCTCTCAAACGAACTCATTCACGACGGAGACCTTATTCTCGTAAATTACAAATACGCGTATACATTTCCCGAGACCGTCGAGATGTTCAATATGAAAGAGGCGGCGGAGCACTATTCCGTCAGCACTATAGACACGGTCTTGCGGAGAGGCGCGCTCGACGCGTTTATCTCTTTAACCAACGATCTTTACGAAACTGTCGGATGTGACGACGTCATCGTCGTCAGCTCTTTCAGAAGTGTCGAAAAACAGCAGGAGATATATCAGGACAGACTTGAAAGATTCGGCAGCGAATACGCCGCCGCATACGTCGCGGAGCCCGGTTACAGCGAACATCACACCGGACTTGCAATGGACCTCTCCGTTTATACGGACGACGGCGTCAGCTATGATATCGAGACTTATCCGGATTGCGAATGGTTCATGCAGAACTACGACAGATACGGATATATCCTTCGCTATCCGGAGCACAAAGCGGGTATCACATCTATCAATTTCGAGGGATGGCACTACAGATACGTCGGTCTTCCCCACTCGCTCATTATGGACAAGTTCGATTTATGCCTTGAAGAGTATATCGAGGACTGTCTGCCGGGATATACGTATCATTCCGCGCTGTGCTACAACGCTGCGACAAACGTAATAAAAACGGTCGACGCGCCGGCATATCAGCTCGCAGACAGCGAGCGCCTCGTCTACTTCGTCCCCGCCTCATCAGGCGATACGACCTCCGTTCCGGTGACAGACGCGCCCTACACGGTATCCGGCAACAACGTCGACGGATTCGTAGTCACTCTCGGCTGACAACACGATTTCAATTTATTTTCCGTTCATCTTCAAATAACCTTCACACAAGGCGGTTATAATGAGAGCACAAGATGAAACACAAAACGAAAAATTATGACGGAGGTAAATTGAAATGTCAGATTACAACACCGAAGAATACAACGAAAATTACAACGAAAATAACGAAGCGGAGCAGAAGGAACCGAACGTCGACGCTCCGACGGAAGAGTTGAAAGGTATCGAAGAGCAGGCGTCTCCCGTTCAGGACGAAGAGCCGCACTATGAAGAAGCGACGACTCACATTGAAGATGCGCAGACGCCGCGCTATAAAGAAGCGACGGCTCACATTGAAGATGCGCAGACGCCGCAAAGCGAGAGCGTTCCGCCCATAAGAGAGCAAATGCCTCCTCGCGCCGCGCAACGCCCCGACAGCGCGCCTGACGGAGAGTACTCATTCACATACAGAAGAGCGGACGAACCGAGGCGTGAGGCGCCGAGATACGACAGACCGGAAGGATACTACTCCGCTCCGCGCGATCCTTACTACGGACGCGACGCTTACGCTCCCGGCGGCAGATACGAAGCGCCACGCGATCCTTACCGCGCCGAGCCTCAATACGGACAGTACGGCGGCGCGTGGCAGCAGCCGGGCGGCGCATACACCGAATACCGCGCTCCCGCGTATCAGGATCCGAGAGCGAAAAAAGAGAAACAGGAGAAAAAGGTCAAAAGAGGCAATAAGGTTATAAAAACAGCTCTTGCGCTGATGCTCGTAGTTCTCTGCTGCGCCGGCGGCTTCCTCGGCTCGTGGATCTATATGAACAAAGCCGGCGGAAACAAGACGGTCAAGGATACGACTGTTATGTACAGATCTGTCGAAACAAAGACGGACTCCGATGTGACATCTGTCGAAGCAGTTGCCGAAGCGGTCTCTGATTCTGTAGTTGAGATCACGACAGAGTACGTCACAACAAGCTATTTCAGCTTCGGTCAGTACGTCACCAAAGGCGCCGGCAGCGGCGTTATAGTATCCGACGACGGATATATCGTAACGAACAATCACGTTATATCGGATACAGAGAACGGCGACAAGCTCGCCGATAAGATATCCGTTCGTCTTCACAACGGCGAGGAATATGCCGCTGAAGTGATCGGACGGGACAGCGACGCCGATATCGCGGTCATCAAGATCAAAGCCGAAGGACTTACGGCGGCGGTTTGGGGCGACAGCGACGCGATCACGGTAGGCGAGCAGGTAATTGTCGTCGGCAACCCGCTCGGCAAACTCGGCGGAACTGTAACGACAGGTATCATCAGCGCTCTCAGCCGTGATATAACGGTGGAAAATACAAAAATGACGCTTATCCAGACAGACGCGGCGGTCAACCCCGGAAACTCCGGCGGCGGTATGTTCAACGGAAAAGGCGAGCTTATCGGTATCGTCAACGCGAAGTCATCCGGCACGGGTATTGAGGGTCTCGGATTCGCGATCCCTTCAAACAACGCAAGCAACGTTGCAAAGCAGCTGACTGAATACGGCTACGTCAAAGGAAAGGCATACCTCGGCATAAACTTCTACGAGGCGACAAGCGGCGGATGGTTCACATCCGATTCAAGCGGCATACTTTACGTTTACTCCTGCGTTGAAGGATACAACGACGACGTTCTCCAGTACGGCGACCAGGTGATCGCAGTCGACGGGACCGCGGTAACAACGAAAGCGGAAGTCAAGGCGATACTTGCAAATCACAAGGTCGGCGACAAGCTGACGTTTTCGATACTCAGACAGGGAAAGACGATGGACGTAACTGTCACCTGCTACGAGTACGTTCCCGCTGAGAACTCGATGTCGATAGGAGACTGAAAATAATATACGAGAGGGGCGGTCAACTTCGCCCCTCATTTCCCATAATAGACTGTTTTGAAAGGATCTTGCCATGTACAGAATACTCGTTGTCGACGACGAAGAAATGATAAGAAAAATAGTGTCTAAATACGCGTCGTTCGAGGGACACGAAATCACCGAGGCGTCAGACGGTATGCAGGCGATAGAGCTTTGCCGTAACAACACTTTCGACATCGTTATAATCGACATAATGATGCCGGAACTCGACGGCTTTTCGGCGTGCCGTGAAATAAGAAAGTTCTCGAGCGTTCCGATCATTATGCTTTCGGCGCGCGGCGAGGAATACGACAAGATAAACGGATTCGAGCTCGGGATCGACGACTACGTGGTAAAACCCTTTTCACCGAAAGAACTGATGCTTCGCGTCGACGCGATAATGAAGCGCGTATCGTCAAAGAAGGACGAGGCGCAAAACGAGATATTCACCCTCGGTCCGCTCAAAGCGGACGTCACGGCGAGGATCGTATACGTGAACGGTGAAAGATGCGATATGTCTCCAAAAGAATACGACCTCTTCTTCTATATGTTAAAGAACCGCAATATCGCGCTCACACGCGAGAGGCTTATCAGCGAAGTGTGGGGGTACGACTATTTCGGCGACGACCGCACTCTTGACACACACATCAAACTGCTTCGCCGTTCGCTCGGCGACGCCGCTAAATATATCGTTACGCTGAGAGGAGTTGGATACCGTTTTGACACGAACGAACAATAAAAGCGGAAAAGAAAAACGCCCCGCTCCCCTTTCGGTAAAGCTGTTCCGGGCGTTTGCGCTCTTTACGTTTATAATCGTGATTCTTCTGTGGCTCTTTCAGACCGTGCTCTTCGACTCGGTCTACGGAGTCGTCAAGGATATCGATATGAAAAACTGCGCGGATTTTCTTGCTGAAAACATAACCGGTAAAAAGGATGACGGCGTCATAACCGACGCCGCAAAAAAGTACAACTGCTGCGTTCTCGTTTACGAAATAGACGGAAACTCGGTAAAAGAAGCGGGGTCCGCCTGCCTTCAGTCGGCGTGCTTCATCCACAAAACCGATATGTTCGATTTCTTCGGAAGCCCGACGGACGTCTTTATGGAGCTTTATCAGAACGCTCACGACTCGGGAACTTATGAGACGAAAAAGAGCATTGATTTCGCCGGAAGCGACAAAATAATGACCGCCGAGCGTAACGACGGCGCGTCTCCCTCCTCCGAAGTCCTCGCAAAGTATATTGAAGTCGTCGACGGAAGCGACTATCTCGTCATCATCGACAGCGAGTTCACTCCGACGTCTGCGACGACGAGAGTCATCACGTATCAGCTGATCTTCATAACTCTTATCCTTTGCGCCGCGTCTCTACTCATCTCTTTCATCATCTCAAGGAAAATATCCCGACCTCTCGTTAAGATGACGAAGGAAGCGTCTCTTCTCGCTAAGGGAAGCTACGACGTCGACTTTTGCAACGACGCTTTTTCCGAGTCGAAACAGCTCGGAGACACGTTGAACTATGCCGCGTCAGAGCTGTCGAAGCTCGATACGATGCAGAAAGAACTGATCGCAAATATCTCTCACGACCTTCGCACGCCGCTTACGATGATACGCGGTTACAGCGAGGTCATGCGCGACATACCGGGCGAGATGAACTCGGAAAACATTCAGGTCATAATAGATGAAACGACTCGTCTTTCATCCCTCGTGTCCGACCTTCTTGATCTGTCAAAGCTGACCGAGGACGGCGCCGCGATAAACAAAGAGCCCTTCTCTCTTACGGACGCGGTGCGCGAAACACTCGGAAGATACAGTCATCTTGTCGAACGTGAGGGTTACAGGATAGTTTTTGAATCCGACGGTGAAGCGAGAGTCGTCGCGGATAAAACGAGGATACTTCAAGTCATATACAACCTCGTCAACAACGCGATCAATTATACGGGAGAAGATAAGAACGTAACCGTTACACAGCAAATGCGCGACGGAAAAGTGAGAATATCCGTTACCGACACCGGAGAGGGCATTCCCGAGGCGGACCTTCCTTTGATCTGGGACAGATTCTACAAAGGAAACTCGTTCCACAACCGCGGAAAAGTCGGCTCGGGCCTCGGACTCTCGATAGTCAAAAACGTTCTCATCAAGCACGACGCCGAGTTCGGAGTTACAAGCAAGCCGGGCTGCGGCAGTACGTTCTGGTTTGAACTTGATACAACGGAATAGAATAAAAAGAGTCGGGGCAGTAAAAACTTATGTTTTTTACTGCCCCGTAATTTAGCTTATCGTATTTTCGATCCCCGCGCGCAGGTGTGAAACCCTCTCTTTTATCCCGCGGTTTTCGGGAAGTGTAAGATCGGGATCGCGCATCACCGTTTCGTGAGCCGCGCTGACCGCAAGAGACGTCGCTTCCCTGTCCTCTTCGGAGTCGGTTATCATTGTGCTCGCGTCGCCGTGCTGTCTTATCCTGCCTTCCGGCGAGAAAAAGTCTCCCGCTCCGCGAAGTTTCAGGTCGTACTCGGCGATGGCGAATCCGTCGTAAGTCGTCTTCATCACGTTAAGACGTTCCGCCGCTTTCGCGCTCTTTGAATCGGAAACGAGGATACAGAAAGATTTGCGTTCGCTTCTGCCGACACGCCCGCGAAGCTGGTGGAGCTGGGACAGTCCGAAGCGCTCCGCGTTCTCGACTATCATAAGGGTCGCCTCGGGAACGTTTACGCCTACCTCGATGACGGTAGTTGCGACGAGAACGTCGTAGTTCCCCGCGCAAAAGTCATTCATAACGGCTTCCTTTTGCGCCGGCTTCATTTTTCCGTGTACCGTTCCGATGCGAAGATCGGGTAACCTCAGCGCGGTCTCTCTTGCAAACTCGACTGTCGACTTGAGCGGAGAGGACGCGTTTATATCGTCGACAAGAAAGACGTTCGCCATTTCTTCCGGGTCGTCGCCGCGTTTTTCCGCAGACGCCGCACGCACCTTTACCTCACTCTCCTCGACCATCGGACAAACTATATAAGTTCTGTTACCCGCCTTTGCGTGAGTGCGGATGAATCTGTTGATCCTGTCGGTATATCTCTCGTCAACGACGTAGGTTTCGACCCTCTGTCTTCCCGGAGGCATCTCATCGAGGCGCGAGAGCGCAAGGTCTCCGTAATATACGAGCGAGAGAGTCCTCGGTATCGGAGTCGCGCTCATAGCGAGAACGTGTACTCCGTCCGTCTTGTCTGCAAGAGACGCTCTCTGCATAACGCCGAATCGGTGCTGTTCGTCAGTTATAACTAGTCCGAGCCGCTCGAATTTAACATCGTCGGTTATAAGAGCGTGTGTTCCGACTACAATATCGATTTTGCCCGTAAGGTCTGTCGTCTCACCGGACAGTACCGCGCGGACTCTTTTTTTCTCTCCTTGCGATAGTGACCCTGTGAGAAGCGCCACGTTTATTCCGAGGGGGGAAAGCGTCGCTCTCATATCTTCATAGTGCTGATTTGCAAGGATCTCGGTCGGCACCATAATGGCGCACTGGTATCCGTTTTTGACAGCGGCAAACGCCGCGCCGCACGCGACCGCGGTCTTGCCGCTTCCGACGTCGCCGATAAGTATCCTTCTCATCGGCTCGCTCTTCGTCATATCCGAAAGTATCTCGCTAAGAGAACGGTCCTGCGCTCCGGTCAGTTTATAAGGAAGCGCCGACGTGTATTCTGATATGTCCGTATCCTTGAGCGCCGGGGCGCTTTCTCCAGCTCTGCGGCACCTTTCTGTCGCAAGAGCCGCCGCCGTCATAAATACGCTCTCGAAGCAAAGACGTCGCCGCGCCGCTTCCATCTCTTCAAGCGTTGCGGGGGCGTGTATCTTTCTTATTGCGGACTTCAGAGTTTCAATGCCGTACCGCCCGCAAAACTCTTCCGTAAACGGATCATCAAGCGAATCGCCCGCCTCGTCGATCGAGGTCTTTATTATACCGTGTAAGAATTTCTGAGTGATACCCGACGCGAGCGGATATACGGGGACGAGCGACATGAGCTCCTCGCCTGTATCACAGGGCTCGTATATGGGAGAGGTCATTTTGAAAGACGCTCCGTCACGCTCTATCTTTCCCCAGAAGCGGAACTCGGAGCCGACGGTGAACGTGTCTTTCAGATAGTTTTGATTGAAATATGTTATCTCTACAGTCCCAAACTCGTCGAACGCGCGGAATTTCAGTATATTCATTCCGCGTCTTATCATCCTTGCGTCGGGAGTTGAGGATACGGTCAGTTTAACGGACGCCACCGTCTCACGGGTACCTGGCGACATCATTTTCCGTATCTCGTCAAGGTTCTTCGTATCTCCTCTGTTCTGATACGCTCTCGGATAATGGCGCAACAGGTCTCCCACCGTCTCGATACCGAGGCGAAGAAGCGCTTTCCTTCTCACTTCCCCTACGCCTTTGAGCTCGGCGACAGGAGACGAGACAGTTATATTTTTCACTTCGCGTCACCTCTCACGGGAGGTACGCCGCCGGGTGTTATGATCGGGGTCTGTCCGGCAGCGGAGGTTATCTCGGAAATAAGAAGAGACGTTCTCGACATCAGATTCGTAAGGATATGAGGACAGCTCATTTTGAATTCTCCGGCGATATCTATGTTTTTCCACATTATCTCATCGTAATACACGGGATTGAAGCGCATCATAACGCCGAATGTAACGGAAAGGAAAAACATTCCTTCCGGATCGAACGATAACGTGCGGTTGAATGTGACCTTGACACCCGCCTTGTCGATAAGCAGGGCGACTATCGTATCCTTGCAGTTGAGCTTTATCTCGGGCGACGCCTTTTCGAGCTTTATCACCTCGTAGTTCACGTTGTCGAGGAATATCTGATGGTCATGAAGAAAATATCTGTTGAAATCTATCATAATAAAACCGCCTTTTCATTCTGCGCATACTATCGTATTATATATTTTATCACATTACAGCGCCGTTTTCAAGACATTTATTTTCGCGTTTTATTGCAAATACCGCGTGAATATGATAGAATATAAAAAAAGAATACGGAGGCAAAAATGGCAGAAGATAAAATACTCGCGACAGTCGCGGGAGAAGCTATAACGGAAGACGACATAGACGAAGCGTTACTGTCGATGGGACAGAACGCGAGAGCGTACGACAATCCGAGAGGGCGCGAGGCGCTGACCGAACAGCTCATAAACCGCAAGCTTTTACTTCTCGACGCAAAGAGGAATCTCTTTGAACGCGACGAGGAGTTCAAGGCGCAGCTTGCAAAAATAAAGGATGAACTGCTCTACAATTACGCCGTAAAGAAGGCATTGTCCGGAGCGCGCGTCACGGACGATGAGGTAAAAAAATACTACGACGAGCACAAGAGCGATATGGTCTCGAAGGAAAAGGTAAACGTATCCCATATCCTCGTAGAAGAGGAAGATGCCTGCCGCGATATCATGGAAGAGATTAAGCGCGGCGATATATCGTTTGAAGACGCCGCCGCAAAATACAGTTCCTGCCCTTCAAAGGACGCGGGAGGCGCTCTGGGAGAGGCGAGCCGCGGTCAGTTCGTACCCGAGTTCGAGAACGCGATGTTCGGCGCCGAGGAAGGCGCGCTTGTCGGTCCGGTCAAGACGCAGTTCGGCTATCACATCATCAGAGTCAACAGCAAGATACCGTCCGAGGAGATGGATTTTGACGAGATCAAAGAACAGCTTCGTGAATCACTGCTTCGCGAAAAACAGCAAAATACGTACGCAAGCAAGATCCGTCAGCTTATGATAATGTACCCTGTTGACAGGTTCTAAAAATCAAAACGGAGGGCGCTTCAATGAGTTTCAAAAAGCTTATAAAAGAGATACCGTCAGTCGACGGTATTCACACGCTCAAAGCGAGAGTATACGTTCCGGACGGCGAGGCAAAGGGGCTTTTTCACGTCGTTCACGGTATGACTGAGCATATTGACCGCGAAGGATACGACACCTTTATGAGCCGTATGGCAAACGAGGGATTTATCGTATTCGGCTACAATCATCTCGGACACGGCGATACCGCAAAGGACGACTCCGAGCTCGGATTTATCGCTCACCGGGACGGGTGGAAGCTGCTCGTCGACGACGTTGCGAACGCCGAGAAAGCGATGATGGCGGAATACGGCGATCTTCCGCTTATCCTCCTCGGGCACAGTATGGGCTCGTTTATCGTACGCCTTGCGGCAAAAAACGCAAAACCGGACAAGCTCATCATAATGGGCACGGGCGGACCTAATCCCGCCGCCGGCGCGGGGATCGCGCTTGCGAGCGTGATAAAGACGTTCCGCGGAGAGCGCCACGTCTCTCCTCTCATCGAAAACACAGCTTTCGGAAAATACAACGAAAGATTCGACAAAACGAGAAAATATGACTGGCTCTCCAAGGATCAGCACGTTCAGGACGTTTACGCCGCGGATAAATACT
>JAFXNX010000149.1 GCA_017529175.1 Clostridia bacterium | reverse complement strand
GCTATACGCCGTCACCTCTGTCCGAAGGGTCAGCCGCTTTTGATGCGATACTCTCAAGCTCCGCTTGTATCTCTTCCGTCCCCTGACGTCTGTTGTCTACAAGCTGCGTATAGATCTCGTCGAAAACGCGAAGCGCCGCTTTCTCCGTTTCGGGAGTCGGCGGCGCGTCGAGTATCTCGCACAGCTTGTCGTGGAAAACAAAAAAGGCGTTCGGCGGAACCGTTTTAGGTTCGTAACCGAGCGCCCTTTGGAGTATATACTCTCCCTGACCGAGACCGCATCTTTCGGCGATGCTTTTTATCTTCCGCTTCTCGGCCGCGGTGCAGGTGAAGAATATACCCTTTGCGTTCTTTGTCTGTTGTTCTTTATTCAATAATTAACAATACCTCCTGTTCATTATCATTTTTTCGGGCAGCAAAAAAGCCGATGAACCGCAACGCTCATCGGCTTGTTTCTGTGTTATTTGATTATCTTTCGTCGCGTTCGCTTGAACGATTCTTCGGCGGGGTGTCCTTTTCCGGGATATCGACGTTCAATTCGTTTTCGCAAAACGCGTGAAGTTTCGGAATATCGTTGATAGCGGTATCCCACAGGATCTCATTATCAATTATTCCGTAATTATGCGTCAAGAGATTTCTCATTCCCCTGATATTCTGCCAATTGACTTTATCGAGGGTACGCTTTCTGTAGTCGTCGGAAAGGCCGCTTGCGTTCTCTCCTATTTGAAGGATACACATTGCCACCCCTCTGGTATGCATGCGGTCGCTCAAAAAAGTTTCGTAGTCTCTGTTTATGCTGTCGAGAAACGATTCAATATCTTCACAATAGCTTTTGATGTGGATTATTCGTTGCAGATCGCTATTCGCCATATACTAATACTCTCCCTTCCATAACATTCTTAGCGAACAGCGGAGTACGCGTCAGCGTATCCTGCTGCTCTAACGTATGAGTAGTGATCAGATCTATTTCCTTTCCCATTGAATCGGAAAGGTCGTCGTACAAACTGCTCATATCAAAGAGCCCTTTGATTGCAGAGCCTGTTCTGTCGATCATAATATCGACGTCGCTCTCCTCCGTCGCCTCGTTTCTTGCATATGATCCAAAAAGATATACGGCGCGAAGAGAATACTTTTCGGCAACAGGCTTTATTCTTTTTTTGATTTCATCGAGTGAATAAACCATAGTACACCTCCGAATGATTTGATAACTCGATTCTTCGTCCCTTATATCGTCGTCTGAGTTCTATGTAATTATACCGATTAATTCAATGAAATATAGTAGTTCACTTTCTTCAACTTCATTATATCGGTTTTACGAATTGTTGTCAATACAGAACGTTTGATTCTTTCCCGAGGGGTTTAAGGGGACGGGACGCCCCCTGAGTCGCGCGAGCTGAGCGTGAGCGATCTTTGGCGAGCGCCGCCGGATATTCCGGCGCGTGGGGAAAATATATTTTTTCCCTGCTTGATATGGTGTGCGACACACCCCGTTAGGAGACACTTTTGGTTTCTGTCAGACAAGTTCTTTGAATTCAGCTT
>JAFXNX010000148.1 GCA_017529175.1 Clostridia bacterium | reverse complement strand
GTCGCAAGCGACGACGTGAACGGTCAGATCAACGAATTGAACTCGATCCTGAAAAAGTATGATAAGGGAGGTATGCTTATCGGCGAGGCGCCGTGTATGAAGGACATGATCGAAACGACTGATCACGACTTTCAGGTCGTCACGCTCGTGTCTATAATCGCGATCTTCGTCATCATCGCGCTTGTGGAAAAGAGTATTTCTCTGCCGTTCATTCTGATAGCAGTTATAGAAACGGCGATATTCATCAACCTCGGACTGCCGCACTATATGGGACAAAGTCTGCCGTTCATCGCGCCGATATGTATCAGCACGATCCAGCTCGGAGCCACGGTCGACTACGCGATCCTTATGACGACGCGATACAAGGCTGAGCGTATCGGCGGATCGGATAAGAGAAGCTCTGTTGTAGCCGCGCTGTCCACCTCGATCCCGTCGATCATCGTCTCCGGAATGGGACTGTTCGCAGCGACGTTCGGAGTCGCGCTGTATTCCAACATCGACATCGTCAGTTCCATGTGTATGCTGCTTGCCAGAGGCGCGCTGATCAGTATGGTACTAGTCATTTTCGTCCTGCCGGCGCTTCTGATGCTTTGCGATAAAGTGATCTGCAAAACGACGATCGGCATGACTCATATAAATACGAAAAAAATGAAAACGGAGGTCATTTCCGATGAAAAATAAAGCAATGAAGATCCTCGCTCTGTGCCTTTGCGCTGTTCTTTTAACGGGTGCAGTAGGAGGCGCGGTACTCGCGCTCGGAGGAGACGACAAGACAGAAGAACAGACAACGACCGATACGACCGATAATACTGCGGAAGTCAAAACCGAGAATACAGACGTCTCCAAAGACGAAACAGTATATGTGATCGCGGGAGCGGATGGCTCTGTAAAGAAGGTCATCGTCAGCGACTGGATCAGGAACGCGCTAGGAGACGCCGCGATAGAAGACAGCACTGCGCTTGATGACATTGTGAACGTCAAAGGTGACGAGTCCTATACTCTCGGCGGAGGCAACAGTCGGGTCTGGGATGCGGAAGGAAACGATATTTACTATCAGGGCAACATTGACAAGGAACTGCCGGTCACTTTGAAAATCAGCTACACGCTCGACGGAAAGAGCGTCACGCCGGATGAGCTTGCGGGCAAGAGCGGAAGGGTCACGATCCGCTTCGACTATGAGAACAAGCAGTACGAAACTGTAAAGATCGGCGACAAGGACGAAAAGATATACGTCCCGTTCGCGATGATCACCGGGCCGATCCTCGACAACGACGTTTTCCGCAACATTGCGGTGTCGAACGGTAAGCTCATAAACGACGGCTCGCGCACGATCGTCGCGGGGCTTGCGTTCCCGGGACTCCAGGAGGACCTCGGCATCGACCGCGAGACGTTCGAGATCCCGGATCACGTCGAGATCACGGCGGACGCGAAGGATTTCTCGCTCGGTATGACCGTGACTCTCGCGACGAACGGGATATTCAATGAGTTTGATACGGATAAGCTCGACAGCGCCGATGAGCTCACCTCGTCTCTTGGCAAGCTGACCGACGCGATGTCGCAGCTTATCGACGGATCATCGTCGCTCTACGACGGACTTTGTACTCTCCTTGACAAATCGAACGAACTTGTTGCCGGTATCGACAAACTCGCCACCGGCGCCGAAGCTTTGAAAAACGGCGCTGCGGAGCTTGACGGCGGCGTCGGAAAGCTTCAGAGCGGTGCAAGTGCGCTTGCCGACGGACTGAATACCCTTGCTTCGAACAATGATTCGCTGAACGGCGGAGCAAAACAGGTGTTTGAAACTCTTCTTTCCACGGCCAAGACGCAGCTTACCGCAGCAGGTCTTTCCGTACCGGATATGACTCCGGATAATTATGCCGCGGTTTTAAGTGCGGTCATTGATTCTCTCGACAGCGAAAAGATTTATGCTAAAGCTCTGCAGACCGTGACGGAAGGCGTAGAAGCGAAACGCGGATATATTACCGAACAGGTCACGGCAGCGGTAAAGGCTCAGGTGGAAACAGGAGTCACGGACGCCGTCCGGACGGAAGTTGAGAGTAGAGTTTCTGCTGCAGTACGCCCGGAGGTCGAAGCGAAAGTCACCGCGGCGGTACGCGACGGAGTCATGGCAAAAGTGACCGAAGCCGTAAAAACAGAGGTAACGAATCAAGTCACTGCGACGGTGAGAGAAGGAGTTGCCGAAGCGGTGATCTCTGCGGCGACCGGAATGGATAAAGCGTCATACGATCAGGCGGTCGCTGCGGGAATGATCGACGAAGCGACGCAAAAACAGATCAACGCGGCGATAGACGCGCAGATGGAGACTGAAGATATCAGGCAGACGATCGTGCAGAACGTCGACGCGCAGATGGAGTCCGAGACGGTGACGGCAACCATCGAATCACAGACAAACGCGCAGATGGAGACCGACACCGTAAAACAGACGATCTCACAGAATACCAATGCCCAGATGGAGTCCGATACCGTAAAAGCTCTTGTTTCTTCCAAGACCGACGAACAGATGGCGAGCGACGAGGTAGGGACGATCATCACGGCAAACATTGATGCAAAGATGAACTCCGATGAGATCAAAGCGACGATCGGACAAAACGTCGAGGCACAGGTGCAAAAGGCGATCGCGGACACGATGGCGGGCGAAGAGGTACAATCAAAGCTCGCTGCTGCGTCAGACGGAGCGAAACAGGTGATATCTCTCAAGACTTCGCTCGATAGTTACAACGCATTCTATCTCGGACTGCAAAGTTACACTGCGGGAGTAGCACAGGCGGCAAGCGGAGCGAACGAACTCAAGTCCGGTGCTGCACAACTCAAAACGGGCAGCGAGGCGCTCTCAGCAGGAGCGAACGAGCTTTATAACGGGCTCCTGACTCTGAAAGGCGGCGTCCCCGCGCTTGTCGACGGGATAACGAAGCTGCGCGACGGATCTATGACTCTTTCGGACGGGTTGAAGCAATTCAATAAAGAAGGCGTACAAAAACTCGTCGACGCCGTCGACGGCGATCTTTCCGGCCTTCTCGACCGCGTCAGAGCAACGATAGAAGTATCGAACAACTACCGTAATTTCGCCGGCATTTCCGACGGAATGGACGGTCAGGTGAAGTTCATCTACCGCACCGAGGAAATCGGAGAATAAGGTCGAATGACCATTACGATTGTTTGTGACGTTTTGGGGAAGGAAAACAACGGCACGACCATTGCCGCCATGAACCTGATCCGCTCCCTGCAGGAGCGGGGACACTCGGTGCGCGTGGTCTGCTCCGACCCGGAGCGGGCCGGCAAGGAGGGATATTATGTCGTGCCGCGCATGAATTTAGGC
>JAFXNX010000147.1 GCA_017529175.1 Clostridia bacterium | reverse complement strand
GGCGACGTTGCGCCGTCCGTGCTCTTATACCTTATCTGCAGTATATCGAGCGTTGAAAACAGATCCGATATAAGTCTTACGGCAAACGCAAGCTCCGCGACTGTAAAGATGAACGATAAAAGGAGTTTTGTCATCCCGGGAGTTCCGTAAAGGATAATGCCGAGCGCGCATTTTATGACGCTTATCAGCGCCACCTTCCACGCGCCGTTGAATATCTTTTCCGTCGCGTCGCTCATAAAAGCTATCTTTCTTATGCCGAATATGATAATCGCGGCTCCGATAAAGTCCGGGAGAACGTCCCACAGCCAAACGCACGGATTCAGCAAGAACACGATACCGACGGCAAGTGAAACAATACTCATATATGCTCTCCTTTCGAAAAGTTACACAGACTTACGCTCCGCAGCACTTTTTATATTTCTTGCCGCTTCCGCAAGGGCAAAGATCGTTCCTTCCGACCTTCTCTCCTTTGTTGACGACGGGCTTCTTCTTGAGCGTTCCGTCGCCGCCGGTCGTTCCGGCTATCTTATATACCTGTTTGCGTTCTTCCGCTTTTTCTCTCGGCATAACGGAGAGAACGTCGCGAACGGTGTCGTCGCGTATCTCGTCGACCATCTCGGCAAACAGGTCTCCGCCGTAGATACGGTATTCGCTGATCGGGCTTCTTTGCGCGTACGCCTGGAGTCCTATCGATTCCATAAGGCTGTCCATCGCCTCAAGGTGATCCATCCACTTGATATCGACGTTGCGAAGGAGCAGCGCCCTCTCGACTTCTCTCATCCTCTCCTTGCCGAACACGACTTCCTCTTTGTTCTCGTAAAGAGTGAGCGCGCGCTTTTCGAGAGTTTCTCTTATCTTCTCACGCGCGGCGGCGGGATCAGAGCCGTCGATGTCCGTAAAATCGTCAGGTGAGACGAGAAGATTCATATATTTGTTTTTAAGTCCGTCCACGTCCCACGCCGAAACGTCAGAGTCGTGCAGATGAGAGTCGACAGCTTCATTCAGCGTATCCTTTATCATCGATACGATCTTCTCACGAAGATCGGCGCCGTTGAGCACTTCGTTTCTCTGTTCATAAATGAGCTTTCTCTGCTCGTTCATTACGTCGTCGTACTGAAGGACGTTCTTTCTTGCGTTGAAGTGTCTGCCTTCGATCTGCTTTTGCGCCCTCTCGATGTAGGGAGACATCAGTTTTTCGTCGACCGGCTGTCCTTCTTCAAGTCTGAAACGGTTGAGGAGCGCGAGAGCTCGGTCGCCGCCGAATATCCTCATCAGGTCGTCCTCAAACGAAACGAAGAATTTTGATTCTCCGGGGTCGCCCTGACGGCCGGAACGGCCTCGAAGCTGATTGTCGATACGGCGGCTCTCGTGGCGTTCCGTACCTATTACGTAAAGTCCTCCCGCCTCGCATACCTTCTCGGCGAGCGGTCTGATCTCATCGCGGTATTTGTCATATAAGCTGTGGAAGAACCGTCTTGCTTCCATTATCTCTTCCGAAACGGACTGCGAAGAGCCCGTTGCGAGAGCTATCATTTCCTCATCGTAATCGAGCTTTCGCATCTCGGCTTTCGCAAGATACTCGGCGTTTCCTCCGAGCATGATGTCCGTACCGCGTCCCGCCATGTTGGTGGAAATGGTGACGGCGCCGAGCTTGCCCGCCTGAGCTACGATCTCCGCTTCTTTTTCGTGGTGCTTTGCGTTCAGCACGGTGTGAGGTATTCCAGCCGCCTTCAACTTCTTTGAAAGTGCCTCGGATTTGTCGATCGACACGGTACCGACGAGGACCGGCTGTCCTTTTTCGTGACAGCGCTTTATCTGTTCGATGACCGCTTCGTCCTTCTCTTTTATCGTCTTGAAGATGATATCGGGATGGTCGACTCTTATCATCGGCTTGTTCGTCGGGATCTCAACGCAGTCGAGCGAATATATCTCACGGAACTCTTCTTCCTCTGTGAGCGCGGTACCCGTCATACCGGAGAGTTTCGTGTACATTCTGAAATAGTTCTGGAGTGTTATCGTCGCGATAGTTCTGTTTTCCTTCTTGATCGCAACGCGCTCCTTCGCCTCTATCGCCTGATGAAGTCCGTCCGAATAACGTCTTCCGGGCATCACGCGTCCGGTGAAGGAGTCGACGATGAACACTTCGTCGTCTTTAACGATATAGTCAACGTCGCGTTTCATGACGCCGTGCGCTTTTATCGCCTGATAAACGTGGTGCGAGATCGCGGAGTTCTCGGGAGACGAGAAATTCTCGATACCGAAGAACTGCTCCGCCTTCTTGATACCGGACGCTGTGAGCGTCGCGTTTCTCGCTTTTTCGTCAACGATATAGTCCTGAGTCACGTCGTCGTAATCAGTCTTCGTATCCATTTCCTTGATGACGTACTTCGAAAACGTCTTGACAAGGTCGTCCGCCCTCTCATAAAGATCGTTCGCCTTGTCTCCGTGACCGGAGATGATAAGCGGAGTTCTCGACTCGTCGATAAGGATAGAATCGACCTCGTCGACGATGGCGAAATTGAATCCGCGCTGTACCACGCGTTCCTTATACGTCGCCATATTGTCGCGAAGATAGTCAAATCCCATTTCATTGTTCGTGCCGTAGGTGATGTCGCAGTTGTATGCCTTCTGCTTCTCTTCCGTCGACTGTTCGGCAAGAACGAGACCGGTAGTGAGTCCGAGGAACTCGTGGACGCGCCCCATCTCCTCGCATCCGATCTTCGCGAGGTATTCGTTGACCGTTACTATGTGAACGCCCTTTCCCTCGAGCGCGTTAAGATACGCGGGAAGGACCGCGACGAGCGTTTTACCTTCACCGGTCTTCATTTCCGCGATACGCCCCTGGTGAAGAACGATACCGCAGATGAGCTGTACCATGAACGGCCTCTTGCCGAGCACGCGGTCCGCCGCCTCTCTTACGAGCGCGTACGCCTCGGGAAGGATATCGTCGAGCGTCTCGCCGTCAGCAAGGCGGCGCTTGAACTCGTCCGTCTTCGCAAGCATCTCGGCGTCCGTCATCTTCGCCATTTCGGGCGCGAGCGCTTCGATCTTTCTTACCGTCGGCATTATTTTCTTGATCTGATGATCGCTGTATGTTCCGAAAATTTTGTCAATAAGCTTTGCCATATCCGCTCCAAAAATAACGTTATGATAATAGTTACAGTTATTATAGCACAAATTTTATATTAATGCTATATGAAAGTATTAAAATTTATTACATCGCACAGAAATACTTCTGCACCGCTCATATCGCGTATCATTCCGAGGCGCAGAATGCGCCGAATAATCCCTTCAATAAAGTGAAGATATCGGGAAAACAAATCCGCGAATTTGTCCGAGGATCGATACAGAAGCTTTTTATGAGGTCGAAGGAGAAACTTTTCTCGAAAAGTTTCTCCTTCACTTCTTGATTTTTATAAAATTATCTGTATAATCTTATCGAGGTGAGAATATGGCTGATATAAATATAGTGCTCCACGAGCCGGAAATACCGCAGAACACGGGAAATATCGCGAGAACTTGCGCGGCGACGGGCGCGGCGCTCCACCTGATACGCCCTCTCGGGTTCGAGATAACGGACAGGAATCTCAAGCGCGCGGGGCTCGATTACTGGGACAAACTCGAGGTATTCTATTACGACTCGCTTGACGATTTCTTTGAGAAAAATCCGGAAGCGAATTTCTACTGCTTTACCACAAAAGCGCCGAAGTGCTATGCCGACGTCGGGTATAAATATCCCTGCTACCTTATATTCGGCAAGGAGACGAAGGGACTTCCCGAGGACTTTTTGAAGAAAAACCTATCAAGGTGCGTAAGGCTTCCTATGAGGGAGAGCCTTCGGAGCCTCAACCTCTCGAATACCGCGGCAGTCGCGGTCTACGAAGTGCTTCGCCAACGCGACTTCATAGGACTTGAACAAGAATCAAACTATCTCAAATAATAGATAAATTCAGAGCGGACGCTTGACGCGCCCGCTCTCTTCTATTGTTCTTATTGTTTCTTGTAAAGCCGCGGCTCGATGAACTTCGAATAGACCTTCGTCACAACTATGACCGCAAGTATTCCGCAGACCGTGCCGATAAGCGCGCCGCAGATGACGTCGGACGGATAGTGGACGCCGACGTAGAGACGGGAATACGCTATGGTGACAGCGCAGATATAAGCGATGACGCCCCATTTTCTTCTGCCCTTGTCCCTTGTCGCATATGCGACGGCGAACGCCATTTCAAATACGGCGACGGAGTGTCCCGACGGGAAGGATTTTTCGCTTTGAAGTTCTATCATGATAAGGTCTTCAAATCCCGCGACCGTATAGGGTCTGTCTCTTGCAATAAGGGGTTTGAGCGTGAGGTTGCAGACGATCAGTCCGAAGATGAGAGCAACTGCGACAAGCATACCGAGGCGAACGAAATCGAATTTCTTCCCTTCGCCTATTTCGCCGAGGGTCCCTGCTTTCTTTCTCTTGAACCAGATAAAAAAGCCGATACAAAGGAATATCACGGGATAGATCGGCGCTACGATCGGGTCTGCAAGGTGCGTTATGAAGCACATAAACTCATTCAGCACCGGGAAATGCAGATGGTCGTGGATGAATCTCAAGATATTCAGATCAAGAGACGTGATTGCTGTTATCATATATCCTCCTTTTCAGTTGACGCGGCTGTCGTATATCAGCCACGAATAACCGTTGAAATGATAATAGAAAGTTGTATCGAAATCGTTTTCAAAATTGCCGTCCCATCTGTAAAGGACGTGAGTAAATTTTACGCGGCAGGTGTATACCGTATCCGACCAGATCGTGTATTCGGTGACGGACGGATTCTCGATACCGTAGCCGTTGTGCGGGTTCGCCCATCTTACGTCGGACGTGCGAAGATCCGTATAGAGGTCCGACCACGGATCGACGTACTGTCCGATATTCCCGAAAGGCGCGTCAAGCTGCATATATGCGGCAAGCGCTTCTCCCGCGGCGAGAGCTCTGCTCTCGACCTCTTCGGTCACTTCTGCGTAAGTGTACGGCACGTCGTAGAAAACTTTGTCCGTGACCTTGATATCCTTGACGAGAACTCCGTACTTGTCTATCGCCGTTACCGTTGCCTCGCCGATCAGCGAGGTCACCTCGTAAGTCACCATAGTGACCGGCGGTATGTCTTCGGGAAGACGCGGGTCTCTTTCGCCGTCCGTTCTTTCGGTTATAAACTCTTCCCCGATTTTTACGCCGTTGAGATATATAACGTCGTCGGCAGGCGCAGTTATGTTCACCGCCGCGCTTCCGCCTACCGTCAGATTAACGCTCTTAAGCCCCCACACGTCGTAATCGGCGTCGTCACGCTCTCCGGTCGGAGCCATCACGACCTCGGCGAATTTCAGCTCGCCCGAACGGATGCCGTATTTCAGCTCGTCGCTGTTTGCGGACGCTATGCTGAAATACTCGGGGTCATCATCGAGAAATCCTTCGATAAAGGCAACGACGTCCTCGCGCTTTTCAAACTCGCTGAACTGACAGCCGGATACGTCAATGAGCGTTTCGGCGTCGCCCGGCTCGAAATACTCTTCCATTATCTTATCAATATAATGATAAGGACGCGACGCCTCGTATTCTGTCAGTTTAACTCTTATGAGCTGGAGCGCAAAGAAAAGAGCGAAGATAAATACCGTGATGACGGAAAAATAAATGATGTAGAACAGCGGCAGTTTTCTTCCGCCTTTTTTCTTACTCATCGCCCGACACCTCCTTTGCAACCACAAAGTAGGTCGGTATCGTCCTCGGGCTTGTGAACGCTTTATACTTGTTCACGAGTCCGCGCTGCTGATATTCGTCAAGATTGAGTCCTTTGAACTCGTCGAAAAGCTCGTAATAGTTTTCGCAATACATCATAGCGGACGAGCCGCCGTCGAGCATCGCCGCGTTTACGGCTCCGTACTTGACCATCATATCTATCATATCGTTGTGCGTCGCGCCGAGAGAGGACGCGGCTCTGCCGTCGGTGACGATGAAGATGACAGTTCCGTCCTCGCGCTGACCTATCGCGGTGCGCTGAGCAGTTCCGGTGTTGGCGCCGGCATAATAAAGGTTTATCTCTCCGTTATAGCTCGATATGAGAGTGTTTCCCGTCTGGAACATGACGGCGTCTCTTATGCCCATGGCGTCGGCCTGATATTTTGTCATACCTTCGGTCACGACGAGACGGTCGTTGCTGTCGAATCCGATGAACGTGCGTACCGTCGAATCGTTCCAGACACATACCCCGCGGGAATATGTAAGACCTATCGGCGTCGCGCCGGTGCCCTCTCCTCCGGGATCTGAGAACTCACCGCCGTTGATCGCGGCGAAAGCGTCGTATCTTGCGGCAAGGTTATAAATATTGATACCCACAGTCGCGCCCTGATAATTGTCGGTAGACGTTCCGACGAATACGCGCGACGGGTCTTTGATGAGCATTATATACGCTTTGTAGGTGTCGCCGCTGTCGGTGAACAGAAGGACGCCCTCTTTCGCGTTCGCCCATTCGTCGCCTTTCTGTTCTTCGCGCAGACGCTTCGTATTCTCCTCGTGCATCTTCGCGTAATCCGCCGCCGACATAACGTCGACTGTGACCTTTTCCGAGTCGGAAACGATCTTGTCGACAGTCGCGTCGTCAAGGAACAGCGACGGGATCCACTTCGTCGCGCTCGCCTGCTTTGCGGAGAGAACGAGCATATTTCTCACCGTTTCGCTCGGTCCTTTCGCTATGACGAGAAGCATAAGATAAGCGGAGAGCAGTATCAGAAGCAGGAACGTGAAGAAAGAAAGCATTATTCTGCGGAATATGCACCATCCACCGAGCTTCCCGCTGTCGCGGTCTTTCTTCTTTCTGTATTTTTTGTATATCTTATTTTCGCTCATTTATTATTTCCTGAACTCTTCCGGTAAATATTCATTGTCGATCGTGTTGTTCAAATAATATCTCAACGTTTGAAGCGAGAGCACGTTTCCGTAGTTCCCTATTCCGTGGGACGCGGCGATGTCTTCCGTGACGTCGGAGAGGAAATAAACGTGGCTTCCGTACCAGTTCCTTGCGAAATAGTACATTGTAGGCGTGAACAGAACGTTGTCGACGTAAGCGTGCTCACTGCCCCGTTTATTAATATTGAACGAAATTATACCGCCGAGCATATTGTAGTCGTCCGCCTGCATCGCCATGAAGTTGCCGAGCGAATAAACGCAAAGAGTACGGTTTCCGTCCTTGCCTTCGATATATTCGATCGGCTGGATAACGTGCGGGTGAGTTCCGATTATAACGTCGACTCCCGCGTCAGCCATTACCTTCGCCCACTTCTTCTGCTTTTCGTTCGGAGTGAACGATCCCTCGTCGCCCCAGTGCACCGAACAGAGGATCAGATCGCACTTATCTCTAACGCTGTCGCAGTGGCGCTGTATGTCCGCTTCGTCCAGATACGGTATCCATATATCGTAGTTCTTGCCGATAACAAGACCGTTTGTCATCTCGCAGTACGAGAGGAGCGCGACCTTTATACCGCCCCGCTCGATGATCTCGATGTCGTCATAGTCGTCGTGGTCGCGGTTGCCGCCGATCATTACGGTGTCAAGACCCTTCCAGAACTCGATAGTCTTTGAAAGTCCGTCGCCGCCGCGGTCGAGCATGTGGTTGTTCGCGATATGTACAACGTCCCATCCGAGCTCGACAAGGTCGTAGCCGAGGTCCTGCGGACTGTTGAACATAGGATATGACGCCGGCTCGTCACCGTCCATCAGAGTTTCCTGATTTATATAGGAGATATCGGCCGCGGCGATAGTCGACGCAACGTCCGAGTATATCGGTTTGAAATTGTACGCTCTGCCTCCGGGGTACGCCTGCGCCGCCGCTTCCCACGTCGTTCCGGGAACGTAGACTATATTGTCTCCGCATCCTGCGAACGTGATCGTCGTGATCGGCGCGTCGGAAGGCTCCGTCTCGACCGGGAGAGACGTCGTTTCACTCCCGTCGTCGACCGGGACAAAACTTATATCCCCGCCGTCCGGAGTTGCAGGAGTTGTATCAAAGACTCCTTTTCCTCCGCAGGAGACGAAGGAAAATACCATTAATATCAAAAGAAATACCGCGGCAAGCTTTTTCATTATTACCTCATTATATGAAAATTACGTATTTATGGCAGATAATGTGCACATTCATAATATATCATACCATATATATTATTTATATTCAATACTTTTTATGACGTTTTTCGACTTTACGTGTAATTTTTTTTGCCGCCCTTTCGAGCGGCAAATCAATTATTACAGAATAATGCAGATAAGCCCTTCGCTTCCCTCGTTGATAATCCTTGAGAGCGTGTCTCCGATACGCGCGCGGGCGTCGTCCGGCATATTGTTCAGCTTCGAGTGAAGCCCCTCGTTCACGAGGTCGTAAAGAGATTTGCCGAAGATATTTGACTCCCATATCTGAGACGCGTCGGACTCGAACTCCGAGAGAAGATACTTTACAAGCTCTTCAGACTGCTGCTCGCTTCCGACCACCGGACGAAGCTCTGTTTCAATATTCGCTTTTATCATATGGATCGACGGCGCGGAAGCGCGAAGCCGTACTCCGTATGAGGAACCGTCGCGCATAATCTCCGGCTCGTCAAGCTCCATCTCGGAGACGGACGGCATGACGATACCGTAACCGACCCTCTCAACGTCGTCGATCGCGTCGCGGAACTTTTCAAACTCGCTCTCCATATCGGACAGCTCGATCAGCTTCCCGAGAAGTTCTCCCTTGTTTCTTGCGTCGAATGAGGTCATCTCTCCCACGACGTCATAGAATAGAGCGTCGTCGACGGTGATACGCACCGTCGCAGTTCCCTCTCCGAGGGATACGTCGACAGTCGACGCCGTCATCTTTGAACCTGCTGATTCCGGCATTTTGATGCAGCTTGCGTCGGAAAGGCACTTCGCATCCGAGGCGATCTCTCTTACCGCGTCGACGATGCCGCTCTTCAATCTGTGGTCGTCGGGAAGCGTCGCGATCCAGTCGGGAATGATGAACTCTATCTCGTTTATCGGAAACTCGAAGGTCAGCATACTCAGTATCTGCTCCGCGTCCGCGCGGTCAAGCTCGAGGCAGGAAACGAGGGCTACGGGGACGGCGTACTTTTCCTCGAGCGACATCGCAAGCGATTCCGCGCGCTCGCTGTCCGGCTCCGACGAATTGAGCACGATAATAAACGGAGTGTTGTTCTCTTTGAGCTCGGTAACGCACCTCTCCTCGGCGGGTATGTAGCTGTCGCGCGGCAGGTCTCCGATCGTGCCGTCCGTCGTCACGATCACCGCGACTGTCGAATGCTCCGCAATGACTTTTCTCGTTCCGTATTCCGCGGCTGCCTCGAACGGCATCGCCTCCTCGCTCCACGGCGTCATCACCATTCGCGCGCCGCCCTCTTCCGTCGTTCCCTCGGCTCCGTCTACGACGAAACCGACGCAGTCGACCATACGCACTCTCGCGTGAGCGGCGCCGACGTCGACCGTCACCGATTTTTCGGGAATGAATTTCGGCTCCGTCGTCATAATAGTCTTTCCTCCCGCCGCCTGCGGGAGCTCGTCGTTTGCCCTCGTTCTTTCAGCTTCGTCCGCGATATTC
>JAFXNX010000146.1 GCA_017529175.1 Clostridia bacterium | reverse complement strand
TTGTCAGCTTTCCAAGTTCTACGCCTACAACGGACTGATCATGACGGACGGCTTCCGGGTCAACGATATGACGATCTGGGACAAAAAGAAGATCGTCGTCATAGACAATCCGACGACGACCGTTCACGGCGCGAATTACATTACGGTAAAGGACGACGGCAGCGACAGACCGATGCGGCGTTACGACCGCGTGGAGAAATACGGCGATCTCGACGTTATGGAGTTCGACGGTGAAGGACTGATCTCCCCCGAATACGCGGACTTCATCGATTACCTTTACTGCAAGAAACATATCCATACGTCTTTCCAGATCCGTATGCCGTATATCAAGGGCGTGGTTCACGAGGTAGATTTCAAAGGCTTTCTCACCGAATTCGGCGTCACGGAGATAAAGGATATATGGGGAAACGTTCACAACACTGCCGACGTTGCGATCATACTCACGAAAAGTATGTTCAAAGGCTTCGGCTGGATGACAGAAAACGGATTGACGTGGGCGCAGTATCTAAATCTCTGCAAAAAGTACAATCACGCGCTGTATATTTCCGAGGTCGGACAGATCGATCCCGAATCGTTCACGCACATGAACTATCAGTTCCTCACCACGGCGGCGATACAGAGCGAAGAATTTCGTCCCGCCGATCTGCCGCTCGGATGGACGTACAGCCCGGAACAGGACGAGCGCGACTGGATCACAAAGCCGACCGAAATACGGTATTACCGCCTGGTCGCCGATGAACAGTTTCGTCTTTGGTATTTCATAAACAACGGAAAGCGTGAAAACGCGGGCGGTAAGGATAAAACGTGGGCGGATATCCTCGGAAAGAATCCGAAATTCATAAATGAAAAAGCGTTTACAAAAGAGATGGAAGACCGCGCCGAGAGCGTTCTCAAAGATTACGCCATAGGCAGGCTCACCTCAGCCGGTGATACCAGATATTTGTCAGGCGATCTTATACGCTTCCTGCGTTATCTCGGCGGAGAGGCGCTTGATGGCCGCGCCGGGCGCGAGCTTGTTCCAGAATATCTCGGCGAGGGAGAGTTTTATGCGCCGGGCGCCGCGTACCACACGACCGAATACTATACGCTTCTCCGTAATCCGCATATCGCCCGTAACGAAGAAGCCGTTGCAAGACCGATAGAGGAAGGATATTACCGCAAGAAGTATCTTTCACACCTCAATTACGTCATTATGGTCGCGTCAGACACGTTGATCCCCGAACGGCTCGGCGGCGCGGACTTTGACGGCGACAAGATCAAAACTATCGCCGACCCGCTGATGAACAGCTGCGTTGCACGCAATTACAGAGGACTGCACTTCGACTACACGTCCGCGCAGATCCCGGTTTTACATATCCCGTCCGCCGCGCCGCAGATACGGGACGAAAGCGACTGGAAAGCGCGTTTTGAAACGGTGCGTTCTACCTTTGACGAACGGATCGGACAGATATGCAACGCGGCGTTCAACCGCAGTATCATCGCATATGATGAAAACTCCGATTCAAAGTTGCGCAAGCAGATGACGGAGGAGACCGAAACGCTTGAAATACTGACCGGGCTGGAGATCGACTCCGCGAAAAGCGGCGTCAAGCCGGATATTGAAGAATACGTCGGATTTTTCTCGTTTGGCGTTCCGCGCAGTCCGTTCCTGACGTACAAAAACATCGTAAACAGCAAGGACGGACGGGAGTGGTACGAGCCGACCGTTAAGGAAAAACTCGAAACTTTCTTTGAGAACACCGACTGGGATACGGTCAGCTCCAACGTGGAAAAACTGCCGTATTACGCCCGTATGCTTGAAAAGAACACACCGAAACTGAAACCGAAGCCGGTAAGGGACGCGGAACTGTTTTCCTTTGCCAGAAAAAGAGGCTGGACGGACAAGCTCGACCCGAAGGATCTGGAACTTATGCGCGGCATGATCTCCGATTACAACGAGGCTCTCCGGCGCATCCGCGTCAGCCGGATCAAGATCAAGCAGATGACGCGCTGCGGCGATATTGAGCGAATCCTTTTCTCACGCGCACAGGAGGAAGAATACACGACCGACGAGCTGTACGGCGTATTTCAGGAATCAAGCGCGGAGGAGGTTCACGATATCCGCGACGCGCTCGACCGTGAAAACTGGCACCTTTTGGACGAGGACGGACGCGAAGATTTCCTTTTGCGTTATCTTCCGTACAACAGGCACGAATATATCGACCTTTTCGCCGATTTCAGGAGTTTCGGCTTCCGTATCCTCTCGGATATCATCGCAGATCTTGACGATATGTACGTTGCCGAGGAGAGAAAGAAAAACGCCGTCCGAACCGATACGGACAGCGAGCTTGTCAACGATATTATGGAGCACTATCTGAAAGGCAGAAGTAAAGACTACCGCGATCTCGCGGCAAGCCGTACGAGGCTATATCTGAATGAGCGAATCGATCCCGATACGGCGTTAAAATGCGCCGTTGCGCTCAAAAAACGCGATTTTGCGATGGACGTTCTTCTCGACCATATAGCGGATAACGCGGTGAAGGGGTGATAGTATATGCTGAATGAAATAGAAGAATTCAAAGCGTACACGACATTCCCGGAATACGCGATCAAAAACAAACGGGACACCGGTTATCTCGGGCGTTTTACCTATGATATGTTAAAAAACTTCGACGCGCTGACTCGCGTCTTCACGATCCTTGCAAGAGGATATATGTGGGAGACCGATACGCCCGATTTAGAACGCGCCGGGCGCGCGCTCAAAGCGTGGTGCAGTCTGCCGGACCGAGGCAAGCCGAAGCAGGACGAGCCGTGGAAGGACAAGACCTGTTTTCCGGAATTGCACGCTGAATTCCCGGAGCTTGTGAACGAAGAGGGCGAGGGCTGGTTTTACACGCACGTTCATAACGTCATCGAAGTCGTGCTCGACCATACCGACGGCGTTTATCCGACCTCCGTCGGCAGCGCGATCGTTCTCACAAAAGGCTTTGACGACGCATGGCGTGACAAGGTGATATAGTATCAGGCGTCGCTCTATTCCGTCAACACGAAGGGCTGGGTACGGCGCTTTGCTGATATCCTCGCC
>JAFXNX010000145.1 GCA_017529175.1 Clostridia bacterium | reverse complement strand
GGGCGTCGTCGACATCATGTTCAACGATGCGCACGACACGGCCGCTATGATCGAGGTCAACGCGGAGACAGACTTCGTCGCAAAGAACGAGACTTTCAAAGAGTTCGTCCGCGGCATCCTCAAGGTCATCCTCGCAAACCGTCCCGCAACGATAGACGAGCTTCTTCCGATGGCTTATGACGCTGATTTCACGGTAGAAGCGAAACTGAAGGACATGGTCTTCACGATCGGCGAGAATATGAACATCCGCCGTTTCGTTATCGTTGACGGCATCCTTTCCTCTTACGTACACGGCGGCGGCACGACAGGCGTTCTCGTAAAATTCGAGGCTGACGACGCTGCAAAGAACAACCCCGGATTTGCTGAGTTCGGCAAGAATATCGCAATGCAGATCGCGGCAGGCAATCCTCCGGAATACGTAAACCGCGAAGACGTTCCCGCAGAGGCTGTAGAGGAAGAGAAGAAGGTCCTCATCGCGACGATCAAGAACGACGAAAAGAACGCGGGCAAGCCCGACGCTATCATCGAGAAGATGGTAGTCGGCAAACTCTCCAAGTTCTATGAGAGAGTATGTCTCGTTGAGCAGGAATACGTAAAAGCCGAGAACCACGAGAAGGTCGGCAAGTACGTTGAAGATACCGCAAAGGCGTTCGGCGGAAGCATCAAGATCGACTCCTTCGTTCTTTACGAAAGAGGCGAAGGTCTTGAGAAGCGCGAAGACAACTTCGCAGACGAGATCGCTCAGATGGTAAAGGGCAACTGATCAACTGAATAATAAAAATCACGGCGGGAGCTGATATTTCAGCTCCCGCCGTGATTCTATTGACCCTCAAGGCTCGCTCAATTCGCTTTGGGGTCAGCGTTTATTTATTCTTGTTCTTTTTGGATTTTGCGCTTTTCACAGCTTTTTCTTCGACTTTTTTCCACATTGACTTTTTAGGTTTTGCGGGTTCCGGAAGCGTCTCGTCGGGATATCCCATATTCTCCGGTATCTCCTCGTCGCGTCTTATGAAAATATCAGAGTGCAGATAATCCTTTTCGGGAGGGTCGTTCGTGTACGAGTCGGTACGGCACGGGGCGTTCTTTTTCTTGAGTCTGTTGGCGCTGAGCTCGCCGAGCAGAGAGTATATTACGGCAAACGTGGGGACTCCGAGAAGCATTCCGGGAAGTCCGAACAGACTGCCCGCGACAGTGATCGCGATCATTACCCACATTCCGGAAAGACCGATCGATTCCCCGAGGACCTTCGGGCCGATTATGTTGCCGTCGACCTGCTGGATTATTATGTCTACTATGATGAAGAGCAGGAGTTTTGAAGGCTGAACTATCAGGAGTATCAGAGCTACGATCCCGCCGCCGATGAAGGGACCGAAGATCGGTATGATGTTTGTAATGGCTATCACTACAGCTATAAGGGGATAGTAATTGAGTCCGAGAATGCCGAAAACGATGAAGCAGACGAGACCTATTATGATCGAATCAAGTATTTTGCCGGTGATGAATCCGCCGAATGCGCGGTCGGTATATCTCATCAGACTTACGATATTCAGGTACGTTTTGCGGCTCGTTACCGACGCCGTCAGCTTCTTGAGCTGAGCGCAGAGCTTTTCTTTCGAGAAGAGCATATATATTGAAATGATGAGACCGATCAAAAGATTCTTGAGCTCTGTTATCAGATTGAGTATGGCGTTCAAAAGATAGTTTGCGGCAGTTTTGATATATTCGGGAAAACTCGAGAGAAAACCGTTTACGTCTTCTGAGATCTTGTCGATGTCTATGATTTTAGCGAGCATTTCGTGCTTATCCAAAAATGCTCTGAGTTCAACGCCCTTTTCTGTGATATAATCCTGAGCCTTGGAAATATAACCGGTCATATTCGTCGTCAGGGTATCGTAGCTTTCTCCTATCTGAGGTATCAAAAGTACGAAGAACGCCGCGATCAGCGCGAAGACGATCAGGAACGTGACGACGATCGACAGCCCGCGTTTCAGCTTTGACCGCTCTTTCTTTGAATTCTTGAATTTAAAGACTTTGTTCTCGAAAAGTCTGACGAGAGGGTTGCAAAGATAAGCGATCACAAAACCGTAGGTGATGGGAGCGAGCGCGCTCGTCAGCGTTGAGAACAACGTCTTGATCACGTCGAATTTGAAGAATACGAGCGCGATACACGCCGATACAAGAACCGTGATTATGGCGTAGACCGAAATGGAGGCGTACTTTTCGCTTTTTTTGAATTTCACCGTCTCACCTGCCTTTACAGTGTTTATGTAATTATTCTAACTCAAAATGGTTTATCAGTCAATAGTTTGATATGAAAAATCACTATATATTGCGCGCAAAACCTCGTTTATATATGTAAAATTGACGTTTTCTCTATTGACAATGGAGATAAATCAATATATAATATAATAAGTTAAATGGCGAAGTGTGTCATGACGAACTCTGCGTCTGGAAAATTCTTTCACGGAGGAAGGTACTGCCGTTTCACGGTACCGAGTAAACGAGTTTTGGAAGCTTTATGGGAGTATCTATCAAGAAACATCAAGATCGCATGGAAAAGCGTATTCTTCAATTTTAAGCAATACGTTTGTTTCTTCGCTGCCATTTTCATCGTTCAGATGTTTTACGGTATCATGGCGATCTCGACGAGCAATAACGACGTCGTCGAACAGCAGCACATCGAAGAAGAGTATTATTACGGCGATTTCAAGTACGATCTCGCGCTGTACAACCTCAACGAGTATCAGCACAATATCGTCGTAAATTATAATAACGAAAAGGTTTACTACGCAGCCCGCCAGTCCAAGTACCTGACGAACGAGGAAGAGGGCGAGCCGATAGTACATACTTATAAATCGGACGCCGGCAACGAGTACAACCGTTACGACGTATACGTTGACTTCACCGATTTCAGCCCCGAGGAAGCGGCGACCGCGTATGAAGAGTTCATGACGAAGTACGTGGACGGTGACAAAAAGAACGATCCGATCCTTCCCGCGTTCGGTAATCTGACGCCTCCGGTGGTCTCCGAGCTGTTCATGCTTGAGATAAAGTCGACGACGCAGTCAAAGTTCCTTGAGATCCCGACGCTGACACTCAGCATCATCCTGTTCGCGTTCTGCGCGGTATGGTTCATTTTTAGAGTCGTCAAACCGAAGGAAGCGGAACGCACCTTCGGAAAGGTGTTCAGATGGGTCGTCACCGCGGCTTCTTTGGTCTATATGTTCGTGAACTGCTGGCAGTCGGATCAACAGGGATTCTTCATCATAACGCTGGCGCTCTTCGCGGTATCGGTATTCTTAATGATCTCCCTTTACAAGATCAGGATCAACCAGTATAAATTCACGTACGGTATCTATATGACCTGCGGCGCGGACTTCACCATGCTGTTCGGAACGGCGTTCTGGGAACTGTTCCTTATCTCCCTCGTAACGTTCATCCCCGCTATGATCTCCTCGACGCTCACCGTATTCTTCATCTATAAAGCATCGGGATTCGCATTTACGTTCTTCCTGCCGGCAAAGTGGCTGCTCGTCGGATTGTTCAGCCTGCTCGTAGTTATGGTATCCGTCATATCTCCTATGAAGATCATGTCGCTCCAGTCGCCTATGAGCCTCATCAGGACGGACGACAACTCGAACTACGTATCATCTCCGAGACGCTCGTTCAATCTTCTCGGAAAGAAATTCCCGAAGCAGTACGAACTTTATTCGATATGGCGTTTCAGAAAGTATAATATCCAGCTTCTCACATCCGCTATCGCGTTCTGCGCGCTGTTTATCGTAGGTCTTTACATGGGTAAGGTATACGATACGTCGATCGAATATTCGAAGCCGCAGTACGTAGTGTCCCTTTCGGAGACCGGCAAGTGCTACAACCCCGGCGCGAAAGGAGACGCGTCCGGCGTCAAGACTTATACTCAGGGAGAAACCGATCTTCCTGCGGTAAGCGCGTCGGATCTCGGACTCGACAGGATACCTGAGATCACAAAGATCGAACAGTACGGCGAGTCGCGCGGTAATTCCACCACGGACAACGAAGGCAACGTCACCGTGATCGAGAACTTCTCGAGCCCGATGACGAAAGCCGAATACATATCATCGCACACGCTGATCCCTTCCAACAGAGCGGTCTTCTTAACGAACTTCCTCAACAGTACGGAAAAGGAAGGGTATAAAGCGGTCAATGAAGTGATCTATAAAGCTACCGACTGGGAGCAGATCAAATTCTTTGACGATTCCGGATATCACTACGACGGAAACCTTCAGGACGTTCTTAAGACCGATAAGAACTATTGTATAGTCGGCGACTCGATCTCGAATATGAAGAAGTTCGATCTTCAGCCGGGCGATACGATAATGATCGCAACGAAGGTATCCCAGTACAAGAACGTTGACAGCAACGTATCCGGCCGTTCGCTTCTCAAACAGCAGCTCCAGTATTTCAAGTTTGAATATACAGAGTTCACGGTAGCCGCCGTCATCCATGATATCCCGTGCGACGATCTTCCGGTCTACGTTCTCGGAGATCAGTACAAAAAGGTGACGGGCATCAATCCGAACGCGGTCACACTCAACATCTATACCGATCCCGATATTTCGAACGAAAGAACTATCGAGATTATGGACGAGATAAAAGAGTACGGATTTGAATCCGTCGGACCGGTCACCGTTCTCAGCACGAGACGCGCGGCTCTTCAGAGCATTGACGCGGACAAACACACGTCGACCCTCTACATCGTGATTTCGATCCTTATCCTCACGATCTCTCCTCTGATCTGGTTCTTCAATCAGATACTCTACTATAAGAAGAGAGAAAAAGAGTTCAATATCATTCAGTCGATGGGCGCGAAGAAATCCGATATCAGGAAGATCTATCTGCTCGGCGGTATCAGCATGGCGATCATGTCGCTCGTTGTAAGTATTCTGCTCAGCTATATCGCAAGCTATGTGGTTTACTACTTCGTCAACGTTATCCTCCCGAGCATCAACAAGGAAACGATCAGATTCACGTTCTACCTGCCGTGGTACGCGCTCGTTATCAGCGCCGTCGTTTCCGTCGCCTGCGGATTCTTCTCAACTTACGTTCCGTACAGAAGCTACTTCAAGAATCGCTTCTCGCTTGAAAACGGCGGAAGCGGTCTTAAGGACGACGAATAAACCCTCGTGCCAAATAAAATAAATATTGAAAAGGAAGAAATATCATGAGTGAATATATGCTTCAGACCGAGAGTCTAATAAAAACGTATAAGCAGTATGACTCCGTCATTACTGCGGTAAACCGTGTCAATATAAAGGTCGAAAAGGGTGAATTCGTTGCCATCATCGGAACGTCCGGTTCCGGTAAGTCGACGTTCCTTCATATATGCGCCGGTCTTGACAGACCTAAAGCCGGTCACGTATATATCGACGGAACTGACATCACGAAGCTCGGAGCCGACGAGCTCGGACGCTTCAGAGGAGAGAAGATGGGCTTCATCTATCAGAGGCACAATCTCGTTCCTCAGTTCACCGCTCTTGAGAACATTCTTCTTCCGACGGTAATGTGCAACAAGCCGGATATGAGTTATCAGGAGAGCCTTCGTAAACTCGTCGAATCCCTCAACCTTACGGACAGACTTCATCACCTTCCGTCCGAGCTTTCCGGCGGTCAGGCGCAGAGAGTCGCTATTGCCCGCGCGCTGATAAACAATCCGCAGATCCTCTTCGCAGACGAGCCGACAGGTAACCTCGACCGCGCAAACGCGGACGAAGTTCTCGAGCTTCTCTTCAGGATCAGAGCCGAGCTCGGTCAGACGCTTGTCATGGTAACGCACGACCTTGCTATCGCAGACCAGGCGGACCGTATCTTCAGAATGGAAAACGGCGAACTGACACTTGAACGCGACTACATAAAGGGCAACAAGAAGACAATTGATACATATTGATAAATGTGTTGATACAAAGGGACCGGCGTCAGGTTTACCTGACGCCGGTCCCTTTTTCTTCCGGAAGTGGAAATATTTAATACATTTCGCAGTATTGACCTGCGCGCCATACTGTGTTAAAATGGTTTCAGCTATAAAAAAATACATAGACGGATCAAACAGGAAAAGAAGAAATGAAATTGCGGCGTATAATCTCTATCGTTTTGGTGCTCATCATATTTTCAGGAATTATTCCTGTAATGACACCGTTCGTATCCCGTGCTGCCTCGACGCCGTACAAAGGTATCGACGTGTCGAGCTGGCAGGGAAGCATCAACTGGGAAAAGGTGAAGAACGGCGGAGTTGATTTTGCGATAATCAGATGTTTCGCATACCGCAAGGACACCAGATTCGACGAGTATTACAGTGGAGCTACGGCAAAAGGGATCCCCGTCGGGTCTTACGTATATATGTATGCTGAAACCGCCGCGGAAGCGAGAGCGGAAGCAAAGTCGGTCCTCGACGTCCTCGGCAAAAAGAAGCTCACGTTCCCGCTGTTTCTTGACGTCGAAGATTCCTCTTTGCAAAAGCTCGGTAAAAAGACGCTGACCGATCTTATGATAATAGAGCTGGAGGAGTTCAAGAAGGCGGGTTATACAGCGGGAATATATACTACCCAGTATTACGAGAGCGCGTATATGGAGCCGTCAAGACTCGCAAATTATGATCACTGGTACGCGAAATGGACGTGCTATGCTCCGGATAACGACTCGTCGACGTTTAATCACAACAGTCAGGATCCGTACGTATCCAACCCTCCTGCTCATATGTGGCAGTTTTCAAACGGTGGAGACGGCAAAGCATTAGGGATCGCGTCAAAATTCGTCGACCTTAACTTCTGTTATTATGATTACATGAATATCAGCCGTGACATCTATCCTTACACGAGCGCGGATCCGGATCTGTATCCTGTACCGACCAGGACTCTGGAATACAATACGGGATTTTCTAAAACTTCCGGAGCTGACGTTGCGTGGGTGCAGGCGGTACTTAACAAACTCGGATACAGTACTCCTATGACCGGCGTTTACGATCTCGATACGAAGAATTCCGTAGGCAAGCTGCAAAAAGACTACGGGATGAATCCGGACTGTATCACCGGGCGATATACGATCAGCTTGCTGACGACTAAATGGAATGCGATAAATGCAACGCTCAGTACCTTTAATTTGAACGCAGGCGACTCGACCGGAAAAACGATCACGTTCAGAGCGGAAAGAAACAAAAGTTTCAAGATGCCTCAGTGTCCGTATACATACAGCGCTCATACGTTTACGGGGTGGTACGTTTACCGCGCTT
>JAFXNX010000144.1 GCA_017529175.1 Clostridia bacterium | reverse complement strand
GTAGCCGCAAGACTCTCCGAGCTTCTCGGAAAAGAAGTCGTAATGGCGAAGGACGTTATCGGCGAAGACGCAAAAGCGAAAGCTGCGGCTCTTTGCGACGGAGACGTTCTTATGATAGAAAACGTCCGTTACCACAAGGAAGAGACGGACAACGATCCCGCGTTTGCAAAAGAGCTCGCTTCCATGGCGGACATCTTCGTAAACGACGCGTTCGGAACAGCTCACCGCGCTCACGCTTCCACGGCGGGCGTCGCTGATTACCTTCCCGCGGTTTGCGGATACCTCATCAAAAAAGAGATCTCCATCATGGGCGAAGCTCTTGAGAATCCGAAAAGACCGTTCGTCGCTATCCTCGGCGGAGCGAAAGTTTCCGACAAGATCGGCGTTATCAACAACCTCATCGACAAGGTCGATATGCTCATCATCGGCGGCGGTATGGCGTATACCTTCTTCAAGGCGCTCGGCAACGACGTCGGAACGTCGATCTGCGAATACGACAAGCTCGATCTCGCGCGCGAACTCATCGACAAAGCGAGAGCGAAGGGCGTTTACTTCCTTCTTCCCGTTGACAACGTAGTCGGCAGAGATTACAAGGAAGACACCCCGTACATGAGAATTTATTCCGACTCCATCCCGGACGGCTGGATGGGTCTTGACATCGGCAAGACGACGCAGGAACTCTTCTCGAAGTCCATCGAAGGCGCCGGCACAGTTATCTGGAACGGACCTATGGGCGTTTCCGAGTGGGAGAACTTCGCGGCAGGTACGGAAGCTGTTGCTGAAGCGGTCGCAAACTCCGGCGCTATCTCGATCATCGGCGGCGGCGACTCCGCGGCGGCTGTTGCAAAGCTCGGATACAGCGACAAAATGACTCACGTTTCCACCGGCGGCGGCGCGTCCCTCGAATTCCTCGAAGGACTTGAACTTCCCGGTATCGCTTGTCTCCAGGACAAATAATTTCGGGGGAGCGTATCATTATGAAAAAAGACGTAAGGCGCGCGGTCATCGCGGGCAACTGGAAAATGAACAAGACGGCGTCTGAGACAAGAGAGGCGGTCGCGGCGACCGCAGAGCTTACTCGCGGTCTTGACGGATGCGACGTCATCCTTTGCGTTCCCTTCACGGATATCGCGGCGGCGGTTGAAGCAGCTGACGGCACGGCGGTCATGATCGGCGCGCAGAACGTTCATTTCAAAGAAAGCGGCGCTTACACGGGCGAGATCTCCGCAAAGATGCTCGTTGAGAGCGGCGTAAAATACGTTATAGTCGGACACAGCGAAAGACGTCAGTATTTCGCGGAGACCGACGAGACCGTAAACCTCAGAGCAAAAGCGGCGCTCGCGGCGGGACTCAAAGTCATCCTCTGCCTCGGCGAAGTGCTCGAGCAAAGACAGTCCGGCATCACGTCCGAGATCGTATCCATGCAGACGAAACTCGATCTTTCGGGTATCACCGCGGAAGAGATGAAGAACGTCATCATCGCTTACGAGCCCGTATGGGCGATCGGCACGGGACTTACGGCAACGCCGGAGCAGGCTGAGGAAGTTTGCGCTCTCATCAGACAGACGCTTGCCGGTATGTACGGCAAGGACGTTGCGGAAGCGACGACGATCCAGTACGGCGGAAGCATGAACGACGGCAACGCGGCACATCTTCTCTCGAAGGTCGACGTTGACGGAGGACTTATCGGCGGCGCGTCCCTCGTTCCCGAGAAATTCCTCAAAATCGTCGAAGCGGCGCAGGCGTAAACATATCAGATTATATCTTCTCATCAATGCGGCAGCTCTGCCGCATTGAAATTTTTTACAGATCGAAGGCGAAACAAAGTGGAAACAATTCTGACAATATCCGTCGTTCTCCTCGCGGGACTGTTTATGTCGAGGATAGTAAAGCTCGTCGGTCTTCCCGCGGTCACGGCGTATCTTATAGCGGGGATCCTTATCGGCCCGTTCTGCCTCGGCAGACTGGGGCTCACCGGTATCGGATTCCACACCCTCGGATCGGTCGCAGATTACGGCGTTCTCTCGAACATCGCTCTCGGATTCATCGCTTTTGCGATAGGAAACGAGTTCCGTCTCTCTCAGCTCAAGGAAACGGGGCGCCAGGCGACGGTGATCGGCATTTTCCAGGCGCTGACCGCGGCTCTCATCGTCGACGTCTCGCTCATCGTCATTCACTTGATAGTAGGAGACTCGCTCCCGGTCTCGACCGCGCTGATCCTCGGCGCGATAGCGGCGGCGACCGCTCCCGCGGCGACCCTTATGGTCGTTCGTCAGTATAAGGCGAAGGGTAAACTGACCGATCTTCTCCTTCCCATCGTCGCGCTCGACGACGCGGTGGGACTCGTGATCTTCGCCGTCTCCTTCGGCGTCGCTAAAGCTCTGATATCCGGGTCGATCAGCGTCGTGTCCGTCGTGGTCGAACCGCTTATCGAAATAATTCTCTCGCTTGCTCTCGGAGCAGCGCTCGGAGCCCTTCTCACATTTTCGGAAAAATTCTTCCATTCAAGGAGCAAACGACTCTCGATCGCCGTCACGTTCGTCCTGCTCGCCGTCGCGGTCTCAATGGCGAAGTTTACGGTCGGCGGTGTGAAGATCGGCTTTTCTCCCCTTCTCGTCTGTATGATGCTCGGCACGGTCTTCTGCAATATGTGCGATTTCTCCGCGGAGCTCATGGACAGGTGCGACAGGTGGACGGCTCCCATTTTCATAATATTCTTCGTGCTCTCCGGAGCTGAGCTCGATTTCTCCGTGTTCAAGGACCTTACAGTCATCGCGATAGGTCTCGTATATATACTTATGCGTTCCCTCGGCAAGTATTTCGGCGCGTACTTCAGCGCTAAGATGATGAAGTGCGACGGGAAAACGACCAAATATCTCGGCTGGACGCTCCTGCCGCAGGCGGGCGTCGCGCTCGGCATGTCGGTCATCGTCGCAGCCGATCCCGAGCTCGGTCCCGAAGGCGCCGTCATTCGCAGTATCGTTCTCTTCGGAGTTCTGATCTACGAACTCTTCGGTCCCCTTCTCACTAAGATCGCCCTCACCAAAGCCGGCAACATCATCCCCGAAGAACGAAAGAGTTCAAGAGGAAAGGTTTAATTATTGCGGGGCTCCGCCCCGTACCCCGCCAAAGGGAAAGATCCCTTTGGAAACCCAATGAAAGGAGCCCGAAAATACTTTCGGGCTCTGCTATTTCAAGAATTGCGCCTCATCCCGAAACGCAAACTTGTTTGCGTTTCATCCAGAAGCTTTTGAAGAGGTCAAGTAGGAACTTTTCTCTGATAAGTTCCTCCTTGTATCTATTTAATCATTTCCATCGCTTCCGACATTATTTTGCCGACGGGGTCGCGGATGACGAGACCGGCGCGGGAATCGAAGGGAGTAGGGTCGCGGTTGATGAGGACTATCGAGTCGCCTCTGAAATAGGAGAGGAAGCCGGCGGCGGGATAGACTGTGAGGGACGTTCCGGCGACAAGGAGCATATCGGCGCTCGATATGGCGTCGACGGCGCCTTCGACGACTGCTCCGTCGAGGCCTTCTCCGTAGAGGACGACGTCCGGCTTGATAAGTCCGCCGCAGTCGCAGCGCGGTATACCGACGGAGTTAAAAACGAAGTCACCGTCGAAGAATTTACCGCAACGCGTGCAGTAGTTTCGCTTGATCGAACCGTGGAGCTCGTAAACCGTTTTGCTTCCCGCTTGCTGATGCAGACCGTCGATATTCTGAGTCACGACGCCGATGACTTTAGCGCGCCTTTCGAGCTCGGAAAGAGACACGTGCGCGCCGTTCGGCGCGGCGTCCGGGTAGAACATTTTATTCTTATAAAATCTGTAGAACTCTTCCGTCTCCGAATAGAAGAATTCATGCGAGAGGATCGTCTCCGGCGGATACTTGTACT
>JAFXNX010000143.1 GCA_017529175.1 Clostridia bacterium | reverse complement strand
TTTCTCTAGAGAAAAAAAGAGTGCAAACACGCAGAACCGCTAACGACACCTTTCGCTTCGCGAGCGGAGCTTATGCGCTTCAACATGAACCCCCGTATTAAATAAAAACTTTAATATAAATAAATTCAAGGTTCAATAGCGCGGTAAAATTCTGCGGTTCCGGCGCAGCCGGATGAAATGGGTTGGGGCCCATTTCAAGCGGAATTTTATCCTGTTTGCTCTTTGCGAAGCAAAGGAAGCAAACAGACAGGACCGCTGACGACACCCTTCGCAATTCGTGCGGAGTTTATGCGCTTCAGACAGCCCGCGAGGGAACTTGCTAAAAATATCGCAAAACGACATTCAAGCACGGATGGCATCCCTTGATGCCTCCCTACAAACTCGAAATGAAGAAACTGAGTTCCGGCGTGCAGAACAAACAAAAATCCCGCCACTGACCTGTGGCGGGATTTGATGCGTTTGTCAGAATTCCGATTCCGCGCGGCCTCCGCGCATGAGTTTGTAGTCGCCAGATTCAAGGACGGAGACGAGCTGGCCGACGCTCGTGATCGGCTCGTCGGTTATTATTCCTCCGTCCGGTATGTGGTGACGGTCGTGCTTGTCGGAGCCCGAGGTGTAGATCACTCTCTTTCTTATCGACCGCCCGTAAGACGCCCACGCGAGCGCCATTTCGTTGCGCGACCTCTGTTGATTGTGACCGTTATATACCTCATACCCGTCGACTGACCACGGATCGGTTATCGTACAGCCGGTTCTCATCGGATGGGCGTGGATGATTATCGCCCCGTTTTCATTCAGAAAATCGTGCGCTCCCCAGATATCCATATCGAGAAGCTCAGGATGATCTCTGAGGAATTTCTCGTCCACGCCGAAAACGAGATAGTCGTTTGAGTTTTGCCTCAGGCGAAGCTCTATCCCGAAAAGGACGTTCAGCCGGTCGCCCGCAGCCTCTTTTGCCAGGCGCACCGCCTTCATATGGCGGTCTACCATCGCGCCGTAGGAACCCGGATCTCTCTCATCGTGCTCGACGTGGCTGAAATGATTCGTCAGCACTATCGTGTCGTAACCCAGCGCGATATACTTTTCCACCGTATCGGCGGCGCACTCGTCGGCGCATCCGCTCGCTTCGGAAGTGTGGCAGTGAAGTTCGGTTCTGTATTTCATTTTTTTACCCGTCATCCTTCTATCTTGTTTACAGCTTTGACAAGCTGTTTTGCGTTGAAATTGCAAAGTTTTGCGTTTGATTTGTAGCCGGACGTCAGATTGGAATTATCGATCTTGAAGGAGTCGTCAAGGTTTTGTAAAAACGATCCCATCTGATTGTAATCGGCGCCTGAGTACAGAGCTATGAGGTCGTAGACTTTCGTCCTCATGATAATGTCGATCATTTCCCGGCTCTCGAGGTCGAACACGCTCTGCCCCTTGAGGAGTTTTTCGTAGTAAGCTTCTTTGACGTAGATCCGGCTGAGCGCTCCGAGCGCCTCGGTGATCGCGTCGGTCATGGTGATATTGCCGACCGTTCTCGGAATATAGACGGCGGAGTCCATCCCCATTCGTGCGTACGAGCAGTAATCCTTCTGGGACTCGGTCGCCTTGGGCATCGGGATGATCCCGAACGAGACGTCATACTTGCGCAGATCCATCGCGGAATAGGTATAGCCGAACTTGAAGAGCGCCTTGTTATCAATGAACAGC
>JAFXNX010000012.1 GCA_017529175.1 Clostridia bacterium | reverse complement strand
GCCGTTATCATCAAGAAAAAACACAAACCTGAATCTGAAGAAAAGGAAGGCTGAACCATGGAAATCACGACAAAAATCGAAGGAACCGAACTGACCGTTTATCCGGTCGGAAAGATCGACACCCTGACTACGCCGATACTTGAAAGCACGGTCGCCGAGCACCTTGACGGCGTGGAATCCGTCGTCATCGATCTCGAAAAGACCCCGCTGATCTCATCGGCATGCATACGGTATCTGCTCGTCCTCCACAGGACGATGATGCCAAAGAAAGGCATGAAACTACGCAATCTCAATGAAAACGTCTATGAAGTTCTCGATTTCACGGGCTTTACGGACATATTTACGATAGAATGACGTTTTGAATTTTATTTTTTGAAAAGGCGATTTTCTTATGAAACTCAGAGAATTGCTCTCTGACGGGCAGGTCAACACCGGGCGTCAGACCGAACTTGATTTCGGAAAGGCGCTGCCCGTGCTCTGCCTTCCTTTCGTACATTGTTTTATCGAATGCACCGCTTCCGAAGGACTGGATCACGGCATACCGTTTCTTTTTGATTACGTCATAGGCTCTCCGATAAGCGCCCCCATGTTCATGTTCTGTATGGGTGTGGGTATCGTATACACAAAGAAAAGCAGCGCGTCCGATCTTGCAAAACGCGCCGGAAAGCTGTTTCTTATCGGCTTGCTTCTCAACGTCTGCCGTTTTCTGCTTCCGTATCTAGCGGGATACGCAATTACGGGAGAGGCGGGGAAGTATCTGGAGCCGCTCGTGTATCGGGTGTTCGGCAACGATATCCTTCAGTTCGCGTCTTTGTGCTTTCTTTGCATCGCGTTGTTTGTGAAACTGAAGGTCCCCGACGTTCTGATGCTTCTTCTGTCCTTCGGCGCCTCGCTGATCGGCTGGGGTTTCAACGACGTCGATCTTCAAAGCAACGCGGCAAACCTTGCGCTCGGTCACTTTATCGGCACCGAGGACGCGGCCGGGCTCGTCGTTTCCGATTTTCCTCTGCTGAACTGGCTGATCGTACCGGTCGCGGGCTTTGTTTTCGGCAATGTTTTGCGCCGCGTGCGCGACAAGGATGCGTTTTACCGGCGTATTTTCCCGATTCCGCTCGTATTGTCGGTGGTGTTTCTTGTCATTGAGTACTTCGTCGGAATAGGCATGAACCGTCCCGGCGGAGAGAACACCTATTATCACGCGACGACGTACGACGTTCTGGCGTTTATCGCTCTCACCGTGGGGCTTCTCGGCGTTTACCATTTTGTCCGCAGGATCCTGCCCGACAGGGTCCGGGCGTTCTTCACGGGCGTGAGCCGCGGGATAACCTCGATTTACTGCATTCACTGGGTATTTGTCGTCTGGATCACGAACGTGCTGCTCTACGTTGTTCGCGGTACGCAGGAGCTTCCGGTATGGCAGACGCTTGTTTTGTCCTTTGCCATACTCGTCGTAACTCTGATATTGTCGCAGTTGTGGAGAAAGTATAAGAAAGGAAAAGCGCAACATGAAAAAGCGTAAGATAAGTACAAAGCTCGTGCTGTGGCTGTTCAGCGTCACTGTCGTCATCGTTTTGCTTACCGGCGCGCTGATCGCGCTCAGCACATACAGAAACGAGATGCAGGACTATTCCGACGCCGTATTATCTTACGCTAAGACCGCGTCGGAGCTGATCGACGGAGACAGGATCGCGGCGTACGAGAAGACCGGCGTGACCGACGAATACTTCGATCAGATCCAGAGCTTTTTCACCTCGTCCGTCAAAGAGACGAACCTGCTTTATTATTACGTTTTCGTTCCTTACGAGGACGATCTGATGTATATCTGGGATTCTGGCGCCACGGAAGAGGAGCCGCCTCTCGGTTATCGCGAGGAGTATATGAAGGACGGCGGCAAAGAGGCGGTGGAAGCGATATATCGCCGCGATCCTCCCGAGAAAATGAAACTCACGAAAGACAAGACGTACGGTTATATCGCTTCTGCGTTTTACCCGGTATTCAACAGCGCGGGAGAACCTGTGGCGGTGGTCGGCGTCGATATGTCGATGCCGGATATCATCAGGAAGATCACCGAATCTGTCG
>JAFXNX010000142.1 GCA_017529175.1 Clostridia bacterium | reverse complement strand
GAGCGAACGGTGGATTCGGAAGCCCGTGCGTATGCCGTATGGCACGCAAAAACGCTCCGGGGGAGCGTTTTTAGGGCGTGGACTAACGAGTTGTTAGCACTCGGATTATCCCGCGCCGAAAATTCACAGTCTCCTGCAAACCTGCGAAAAATAATCGTTCGCTTCGGGCGGGTGATTTTGAGCGAACGGTGGATTCGGAAGCCCGTGCGTATGCCGTATGGCACGCAAAAACGCTCCGGGGGAGCATTTTTAGGGCGTGGACTAACGAGTTGTTAGCACTCGGATTATCCCGCGCCGAAAATGAACGGCAGTTAAAGACCAACCCGCACGGACGCCTTCGGGTGTCTCTTTTGTTGTCAGGAGCGGGTGGTGAAATCCGCTTCGCGGGTGAAATCGCCTGCGGCGGTGAAATCCCTACGCAGTGAAATCCTCACTTCGTTCGGGAGATAAAACAACGATATCAAAAAAATTATCCCCACCCTCTTGACAATCTCTATACTTCGTGATATGATGTATTGCGCGAGGGGAGGTATTACATGGATATTCAACTGAAGCGCGGACTGCTCGACGTATGTGTGCTTGCGGCGATAAAAGACGAAGACTCCTACGGCTACAAGATAATAAAAGATATGAAGCCGTACATAGAACTGTCCGAATCCACTCTTTATACGATACTGAAACGGCTCGAGAGCGCGGATATGCTGACGGTGCGGACCGCGGAGCACGACGGCAGACTACGGAAATACTATCATATCACGGAGGCTGGGCTTCGCCGAATAGAAGAATTCAAATCGGAATGGAACGAGGTAATATCAATATACCGGTTTGTCACCAAGGAGGAGAGCAATGAATAAAGAGGAATTCCTTGCCGAACTTGAGCGGGGTCTTTCGGGACTGCCGAAGGAGGACGTCGACGGGCGTCTTGAGTTTTACGGCGAAATGATAGACGACCGGAAGGAAGAGGGCGTTAGCGAAGAGGAAGCCGTCGCCGAGCTCGGTCCGGTGGAAAACGTCGTCGAACAGATCGTCGCGGAGACACCGTTTGCGAAGATCGTGAAGGAAAAAATAAAGCCGAAAAGAGAGCTTAAAGGTTGGGAGATCGCGCTTATAATAATCGCTTTTCCCGTCTGGCTCCCGCTTCTTATTTCCGCGGCGGCGGTCATCTTTTCACTGTACGTCACGGTCTGGTCGCTGATCGTCTCCCTGTGGGCGGTCGAGGTGTCGTTTATCGCCGCGTCTGTCGGGTGCGTAGCCGGAGCTGTCGTATTTTTTATTCAGCACAACAGTACGGCGGGGATAGCAATGATCGGCGCGGGGATCTTTTGCGCGGGATTGTCTCTCTTTATGTTCTTCGGGTGTGTCGCGGCGTCGCGCGGAATACTCCGCCTGACTAAAAAAGCGATACTTGCCGTAAAATCCCGCTTTGTAGGAAAGGAGAGCGAAAAATGAAGAAAGGATTGATCATTGCGGTAATTCTTACGGCGCTCGGGCTCGCGCTGATCGTCGGCGCCCTCGCCGCAGCCGGATTCGATCTTGAAAAATTTGATATGTCAAAGTATGAAACAAACACTTACACGGTAAACGAAGAGTTTGATAAAATCGAACTCGATCTCGAAACGGAAGACGTCACATTCAGACTTTCGGATGACGGAAAGCTTCGAGTCGTTTGCTTTGAGAGAGAAAACGGAAAACACAGCGTTTCCGCAGAGAACGGAACGCTCACGATAAAAGAAAACGATGAGCGGAAATGGTACGACTACCTGACGTTCTTCGGAAAGAGCTTATACATGACCGTATACCTTCCGTCTGATCACTACGAGTCGTTAAAGATCGACGCGTCGACGGGAGACGTCACGATCCCGAAAGACTTCTCTTTCGGCTCGATCGATATTGACGTCAGCACGGGCGACGTGCTCTGCGCGGCGTCGGCGGCCGGAGAAATAAAGATCAAAACGAGTACGGGAAAAATACTTCTTGACGGAGCAAATGCGGATGATATCGACCTTTCCGCCTCTACGGGAGACGTCACGCTGAACAGCACCGTGGCGCTGAAGGGATTCAATATCAAAACGAGCACGGGAGACGTGACGTTTGACGGAAGCGACGCCGCGGGCATCACCGTCAAAACCTCGACCGGAGACGTTGAGGGAACGCTCGCTTCGGAAAAAGTATTCGTCGTCGAGACCTCGACCGGAACTGTCGTCGTTCCGAATTCCGTATCGGGCGGAAGGTGCGAGGTCAAAACCTCCACGGGAGACGTAAAGATCAGCATATCGGGAAATTGAATAGCTGAATTCGCCTTAAGGCGAGCTAAATTGACCTTAGGTCAGCTAAATTTGCTGTCGCAAGCTAAATTCGGCTGCGCCGAGCTGTATTTTATATTTAATTTATCGGAAGTTTTTCGCTCTGCAAAAAACTCATTGATGCCCGCCCTTTTCACGAGGCGGGCAATTCATACTCCCCTTGTCATTTCGCCGTGCGCGTGATATAATAATAAGAGAAAAACGAACGGGGGAGGTGATGAGCTTGAAGCGCTTTGCGAAAGAGCGCGCAAAGGATAAGGCGGCAAAGCGGATGACCGCGGCGGGCGAGGCGGTCGACCGCGAGGTCAACTCATACGTCCGGCGCAAAAAGATCGTAATACCGTCTTTGCCGTTCAACTTAAAGCGTCTTTCCGTAATCGCCGAACAGTATGACGAGCGACCCGCGGCGATCCTCTTCCCTTACCGGATGCTGTCTTTGCAGTTTGCCGCTTTCTTTATTATGAGCGCCGCCTCGTTCGCTCTTATGAAGAGCTATCTTATCATTTTAGCTCTCCCGCTTCTCATATTCGGGGTGATATATAATTCGTTCACTCTGAAGATAGCAAAGGCGCTTATGCTCTCAGCCGCGAAGGCAAGGATCTTCTCGGCAGTCCTCTTCGTTGCCGGCGCGGCGTCGGGTTTACTCCTTCGGCAATTCATTTTCGGAAAAGGATGGTAACGCATCATGCTGTTCAATAACTGCATCGGAAAAGAAGATGCCGCCGTCTGGAAGGCGGCGGCGAGCGATCTTGAATTTGAACGTATAACTTTCTTTTCGGAAGACGATATCTCCTATCTGACTTTTTCGCAGGATGAGATCGAAAAAAGGCAGCAGATGATCCGCGACGTGACAACGACCCCCGACGTCGTGCCGGAGTTCGAAGAATTTCTTACCGCGGTCGAGGACGTCTGTGATATAAGAAAGCGGGCGCTGATCTATCCGCCCAAATCTACGGACAGCGCGCTCTATATGATCGCTTCGTTCTCCATGATCTTTACAGCGATAGAGACGCTTGCAAAGACGGGAGAAGCGTACGGCGAGCGATTCGGATCGGAGAGGATCCTTGATATGTTCAAATATGCGCGCGACGTGTCTGACGGCGAACAGTTCAAAGAGGACAGACGGTACGTCGCCGACATTTCGGAGAGCGTTGAAAAAATACGGAGCATGACTCTTTGCGTCAATCTCGACGCAAAGCTCGAGCCTTACGAGATCGGAGTTCTCGAATGCCATCCGGTACCGTTCATGTCGTCTAACGCGCTGACGGGACTTCTCGGCTCGGACAGATCGACGATGATAAGGCATATTTCTCCGCTGATGACGCAAAAAGCGAACGCCGAGATGAGGGAAGCGGTGTACGGTTACATTAACTCGTCGATCAGCAAGTCGCTCCGGAAAAAAGCGGTCGAACTGCTGCCGAAGATAAACAAATATACCGATATACTCTCGGCGCTCGGTGCGGAACTCCGTTTTCTTTTGAGGTCGGCAAAGAGAGTTTGCGAGTTAAAAGAGGCCTCCGGCAGGCTCGTATATCCAGAGGTGTCGGAACGGATCAGGATCACGGACCTTTATAGCCAGAAGCTCTCGACGGCGGGCAAAGACGTGATAGTGCCGAACACGGTGAGGCTGAAAGACGGGACGGACCTGTATTTGCTCACCGGAGCGAACAACGGCGGAAAAAGCATATTCATCAATATGGTCGGCATAACGCAGATACTGTTTCAGCTCGGACTGCCTGTCTGCGCGGAAAGCGCGGAAATGAAAGTGTTCCGCAAGCTGTACTGTCACTTTACAAGCACACTGAACGACAGTGAGAGCAGATTCGTCGACGAGTGCCGCCGGATGAAGACGATAGTCGACGACTGCGGCGCGGATTCACTCGTTCTGATGGACGAAAGTTTCTCCTCGACCGGATACGAAGAGGGCACCGAGGTCGCATATAAAGTCCTCGAACGACTGGATACGAGCGGAGCGCTCTGCTTCTTCTCGACTCATCTTCACTCGCTTCGCGACAGGATAAAAGACGGCGATTTGATGATCGAGCCGATGCGTATAATAATGGACGGCGACGTCCCGACGTACCGCGTCGAATACGGCGCTTTCGACGATTACAGCCACGCGATGAGGATCGCGGAAGAGTACAAGCTCTTTGGTTAAGCGAAAAGAATGGGGCTGTCGCGATTTCGCGAAGAACGAAAAAGCGCGACGAAAAAACAGAATAAAAACGTGAATAATCCGTAATTTTCATCATAAATAAGGTGAAAATCCTACGGATTTTTCCTTTATTGCGCTTTTTCTGTCGCCGTTTTTGCCCCTCGACGTATCCGTGAACCCCAAAAAAACTTACGTTTTTTGAGGACCCCGGCACTTTAAATACGCCTCCCGGGACAAAGAACGACGCATCACTCATCTTACTGCGTCAGCCCCATATAAAACACTCAATTTTTTCTTAAATTTTTACTCTATTGTAAACAAGTGTAACAAAGATTCTCAATAGCATTGATTTTTTAATTTTTTATGGTATAATTAAACTAAACTTTTTATGGTATAATTTAACTAAAACGGAAACGGCAGGACAAGAAATCGTTTTTTACGTTTCCTGTATGCGCGTATTGCCGGTATCTCGCTGACGGGAGGTGACGCTATGGATAAGCTCAAAGTATTGTTCCCGTACGTTGAAGCGGGCTTCGGCCATATCATGCCGATGAAGTCCATTGAAGAGACTTTCAGAAAAAAATACGGAGAACGGGTCGACGTCATACGCTCCTCCTTCTTTACGGAAGGCGGAGACCGTCACATGATAAAATACGAGAAGTTGCTCGGAGATCAGGTGAGAACGTACAACAGACACCCCTTTATCGGGTATCTTGCCTGTTATTCCTGCGAGTTCTTCGGCGTACATCTGTCCTCGCTCGGATCGATAAGGATCACGGCGCCGATCGGCTGCTCGAGAGGGATCAGACATATGGAGGAACTCTCGCCGGACGTTGTCGTCAGCACTCACTGGGCGACGAACTATTACGCGGAGCACCTTCCCGAAGACAAAAAGCCGATGACGATCATGTACTGTCCCGATGCCGTTATGTATAAACTCTTCAAGTACAGATGCGACCTTACCATGATAAGTATGCCGCGCGGATATGAGATCGCGCTGCAAGATAAAAAAAGATATAATGAGGACAACATGAAGTACGTCCCGTTCCCTATACGAAACGAGGCGTTCGCGGTTCCGCGCGACAAGCGGGAACTTCGCCGTTCTCTCGGACTTCCCGAGGATAAATTCACCGTTATCTTCGTCGAGGGCGGCTACGGTATCGGCAAGATATGGGAGGTTTGCAGTCTGCTCGCAAAAGAGCGCCTGCCGCTGACCCTTATCCCGGTGTGCGGAACGAACGGGGAACTCTATCGCCGCTTTGAAACGCTCGAGTGCTCGGAAGAGGTAACGGTAGCTCCGTATATGTTCACCGACAGGATACTCGAGCTTGAAGCGTCGTCAGATCTTTTCTGCGGAAAGAGCGGAAACATCCTCGCAGAAGCGACGTTTTTCGGCGTTCCCTCTCTTGTCACTCATTTTGCAAGTCTTACCGAGCAGCATATAGCGGAGCATTATATGAACACGGTAGGGTGTACCATGAAAGAGTTCTCACCCGAGCGGGCGGCAAAGCTGGTGGCGGACTTCGTAAAAGATCCGGCGCTGCTCGAGCCGTATCGCCGCGCCGCGCAGAGCTATCACGAGAACTTCGGCTCAGAGGCGGCGGCAGACGCGATATGGGACGCGATCACAAAGAAGTTTCCGTCGCTCCGTTTGCAATAAAAACCATGATAAATACCGCGGTCGCGGCGTGCGCCGTCAGCCCGCGTAATGAAGGCATAAACACAGATGACTTATATAAAAACCATCGATCTGATAATCAACATACTCACTTTCGCCCTCGGCGTTTTATCGGCGCATTTCATTCTGTTTGCCATCGTCGGAGTCTTCCGCAAGAGGACGTATCCCGTGACGGACAAAGTGAACAGATACGGCATCATAATACCGGCGAGAAACGAGGAGTCTGTAGTCGCGGGTCTTATCGAGAGCATAAAAAAGAACGACTATCCGCAGGACAAACTGCAAATATTCGTTATCGCTCACAACTGCAGCGACAAGACGGCAGAAGTCGCAAGGAACTGCGGTGTGACTGTATACGAGTATAACAATCCGGAAGAAAACACCATGGGTTACGCGTTCAAGTATCTGTTCTCCTGCATCGAGCGCGACTTCGGAACGCAGAACTACGACGGATTTTTCCTCTTCAACGCGGACAATATTCTCGACAGGAACTATATTGCGAGAATGAACGACGCGTACGAGTATTACGGACACGATTCCGTTATCACGTCTTACCGCAACTCGAAGAATTTCGGCACGAATCTCATCTCCGGTCTCTACGGGATGTATTTCGCGATAGGATGCCGCTTCGAGAGCCGCGGCAGAACGGCGCTCGGTTGTTCGACGCGTGTTCAGGGTACCGGATATCTTATCAACTCAAATATTGTAAAAAGAGGCTGGCCTTACGTCTCGCTGACCGAGGACTGGGAGTTCACGGCGGATCAGATCCTGTTCGAGAACAAGATCAAATACTGCGACGACGCGGTGTTTTACGACGAACAGCCTACGTCGGTGCATATAATGTGGCGTCAGCGCGTCAGATGGTCGCGTGGACACCTTCTCGTATTCTATGCAAGATTTCGTGACCTTATCGCGAGCGTTTTCAAAAGGAGCTCGGATCACAGAGTTTCGCTTTACGATATAACGGTCAACATAATGCCGCTTCCTCTCGTAATGGCAATACTGCAGGTGCTGAAAGTGGCGCTCGGTCTTCTCGCTCCGGTCTTTGACAAAACGGTCACGATGCGCGACGTTCTTTTCGGAACAAACTCCGGCTTCTTTACGTCGGACGGGATGCTGATGATCGGACTTCGTTCCGTTATCCTCTCATATCTTGTAATGCTCCCGATGGCGATAATAATATTCATCATCGAGCGAAAGAGGATAATAGGAGTCAGCTTTTTCAAAAAGATCCTTATCACCCTGTTCTGGCCGCTCTTCTTACTTATCCAGCTTCCTATCGACGTTCAGGCGTTCTTCTCGAGAAATCTCGGATGGAAGCCCATACCTCACAACGATCAGACGTCGTTTGACAACGTGAATCCGTCTACGGAAGAGAAGGAAAAGAATAAAATTGCATAAATAATAAAAAAACTTCGCGCCGTGTGATACGGCGCGATGGTATTTTTATGCAAAATGCACCTTTCGGCTCACAGTACGGTCGCATTTAATGATATATAATACAAATTTGAAGATCGCTATTGACAAATATTCAAATGCGGTGTATAATTATCCACGAAATCAAGAAAAACTTGCATAATTAATCGTGGAGGACACAAAAAATGAATAAAACAGACATCAAAAAGGTAGTGCTTGCATATTCCGGAGGACTTGACACTTCGATCATCATTCCGTGGCTGAAGGAAAACTACAACAACTGCGAAGTTATCGCGGTATCCGGCAACGTCGGCCAGGGAAACGAGCTTGAAGGGCTCGAGGAAAAAGCGATAAAGACGGGAGCTTCAAAGCTCTATATCGAAGACCTGACGGAAGAATTCGTCAACGATTTTATAATCCCCACCGTTAAAGCGGGAGCGCTTTACGAGG
>JAFXNX010000141.1 GCA_017529175.1 Clostridia bacterium | reverse complement strand
TCCAGGAGACGTACAACAAGAAGAATTACGAAACACTTCACCCGACCGGACCGAAACACAACTACGACTATCACACCGAGGCGATGGATCGCGCGATGGAGGGCGGCATCGACGACGTGGGTATCGGCGTTCTCTTCGGGCTCGACAACTACAAGTACGAGTTCGCGGGACTTCTCATGCACGCCGAACACCTCGAGGCGGTGCACGGAGTGGGACCGCACACGATAAGCGTCCCGAGAGTAAAGAAGGCGGACGACATCGATCCCACGGCGTTCGACAATTCTTTATCCGACGAGATGTTCTGCAAGATCGCGGCGTGCATACGCATCGCCGTTCCGTACACGGGAATGATAATCTCCACGCGCGAGACTCCCGAGGTCAGAGAAAAGATCATCCGTCTCGGCGTAAGCCAGATCTCCGGCGCGTCGCGCACGTCCGTCGGCGGTTACATGGAAGCCGAGCGTCCTCACGACACGGAGCAGTTCGACGTCTCCGACAACAGAACGCTCGACGAGGTCGTAAACTGGCTCATGCGGGCGGGATATATCCCGTCGTTCTGCACGGCTTGCTACCGCGAAGGGCGAACGGGCGACCGCTTTATGTCCCTTTGCAAGTCAGGACAGATACAGAACTGCTGTCATCCGAACGCGCTTATGACGCTCAAAGAATTTCTTATGGACTACGCGTCGGACGACACAAGGCGCATAGGAGAAGCGCTGATCGAAAAAGAAATTGACAATATCCCGAAGGAAAAGGTAAGAGAGATAGTAAGGGAACGGCTCGTCAAGATATCAGACGGCGAGCGCGATTTCCGTTTTTAAGGAGATAACATGGGACTTAACGAAACGCCGGGGGCCGAGAGAGTCCATATAGGATTTTTCGGAATGAGAAACGCGGGTAAGAGCTCGCTTGTCAACCGCGTGACAAATCAGGATATGTCCCTCGTCAGCGACGTCAAAGGGACGACCACCGATCCCGTGAAAAAGAGTATGGAGCTGCTTCCGCTCGGCCCGGTGACTATCGTCGACACTCCCGGTTTTGACGACGAGGGGGCGCTCGGCGAGATGAGAGTGGCAAGAACGAAGGAAGTGCTTCGCACCTGCGATATCGCGATACTCGTCACTGAGAACGAAACTTTGTCCGCTGACGAAGAGCTTCTTCTCTCCCTGATAAAGAAGAGAGAGATACCGTATCTTACAGTTCACAACAAGAGCGACCTGTCAGGCGAAAATACAGGCGGCAAAGAGGGAGAGCTTTACGTCAGCGCAAAAGACGGCGTCGGGATCGAGGAGCTCAAAGGCGCTATCGCCGCTCTTGCTCCGAAGAAAAAGGAGATAAAGCTTGTCGCCGATTTTGTCGGCGGCGGCGACCTTGTCGTTCTCGTGATACCGATAGATACCGCGGCGCCGAAGGGCAGGGTCATCCTTCCCCAGCAGATGGCGATCCGCGACGTGCTCGACGCGGGCGGCGTGTCCGTCGTTACAGGAGTGGAAACGCTCGGTGAGGTTATAAAAGGCGCCCACCGCGCCCCGTCGCTCGTCATCACCGATTCGCAAGTATTCGGAAAAGTTGTGAATATCGTGCCGGAAGAAATACCGCTGACCTCGTTTTCCGTCTTAATGGCGAGATACAAGGGCTTTCTCGACGCGGCAGTAAGCGGCGCCGCCTCGATCGATACGCTCGAGGGCGGCGAGACGATACTCGTATCCGAGGGATGCACTCACCACAGACAGTGCGAGGATATCGGCACGGTGAAGCTCCCCGCGTGGATAAAAAAATATACCGGAAAAGATTTCAACTTTGAGTTCTCGTCGGGACACGGCTTCCCGGAAGATCTGTCAAAGTATTCGCTCGTGATCCATTGCGGCGCGTGTATGCTCGGCGACAACGAAGTGAAAAACAGAATGGAAGACGCGATTGCGGCGGGCGTTCCGTTCACGAATTACGGCACCGTGATCGCTCATATGAACGGCATCCTCGAGAGGAGCTTGAGAATAATAAAAAAATAAACCCGCAACAGATAACAAACCGCAAACAAACACCCCCCTCTTCGCGCCGGCGGCGCATTGAGGGGGGTATATATTTTGCGGCGCGATCATTCGGAGCTTTCGTCTTCCGTTTGCGCCTCGACTTTTTTGAGAATACGGATGATGTCCGGGTGGACCCGGTATTTTTTGTCCTGCGTATGAGCTGTCAGGCGGCGATACGTTTTATTATCTCAAACGCGTCTTTCATATTGACGTCGCCGTCGCCGTAGACGTCGGCGTTCTTATACAGCTGCCCCCGAAGTTCCGTTATCAGGACGGTATGCTGTCTTACGGTCAGAATATCCTTGACGCCGACTATGCCGTCACCGTCCGCGTCGCACTTTATCGAAGTGATGATGTGCAACTTTGCGCTTGTAAGTTCGTCGTTGTGCCCGGCGATCTTTATTTCTCGCCACGCCGCCTCGCTCCCTTTGAAGAAGACGTCAGAAAGGCGGATACAGTCACTGAACGCGTACTCTCCGATCGACGCCGCGGCGCCGAGTTCTATGGACTTGAGTGAATAGCAGTACTCGAATGCGGATCGGCCGATGGTACGGACGGAATCGGGGAGCGCTGTGAATTCAAGCGACGGGCAGTATGAAAATGCCCACGACCCTATCGAAGTTACGTTTTCACCGAAGGATATTTGCGTCAGTAAGTCGCAGTGAATGAAAGTTTCTTCTTCAATATCGGTCAAACCGTTTCCGATGACGACGGTCCGGAGCAAAGAGCATCCTTCAAAAGCGCTCTTGCCGAGAGATCGGAAGAGCACACGTCTGAACTCCAGTCACC
>JAFXNX010000011.1 GCA_017529175.1 Clostridia bacterium | reverse complement strand
GTCTCCGGTGAGGTTTGTAATATTGTACTTGCTCGCGCCTTTTATGGTGACGAGCCAATGATCGGGGTATACCTTGACGTCCTCGCGGCTAACGTACACATACTCTTTCTCGAGCAATTCTTCTATCAGCTCCGGAGAGAGAGGAACGACCTCGCCGCCATCAAGTTTTACGTTTGCATAAAAACACTTTGCTTCAAGAAATTCAGTAAATACCGACCCGACGGCTCTCGCCGCCTCCGCCATCTCGCGCCTGCATTTTTCGATCAGTTCGGGATATTCATGCCTCATCTCGACGGCGCGCAACTCTTCCTCGGGCGTCGGAAGCGGCTCGACCTCAGGGCGCTTGTGCCTGACCGCGTAAACCCCCGGGCGAACGTCGTGACGCCCCGGTCTGTCGACTATTCTGATCCTTGCCTTGGTCACTTCGTTCAACATGATCGTACATATCATTTTTTCAAAGTCGAGCTGTATCAACCCTATTGTAAATCCGAAATGTCTGCCGTACTGATCGTATATCATATCTCTTGTGAGTTCTTTTTCGATCGGCGCCATGAGCAGTCCCGAGAGGACCGTCTTCGCAAACTCCATCCTCTCGAGCTTTGACTTGACGAACAGCGCGTATTTTTCATCGACTTGAAGAAGCTGTTGTTTTGCGCGTACAAGACGGTAACCGGGCGACATCGCGGGGACGAATGATTTACATTCGCCGAGCCCTCTCTTAAGTTCATAGAAGAACAGCTTTTCAGCTGATTCGAAATCTGAAAACCAGATCCCGTTGACTTTTATTTCAACAACGTCCCAAACTGATTCCCCGGAACGTCCTTCAAAACGGTGCAGCGCGTCGTCATCGGAAAGATCGCGGTATTCAAACCTGATGTCGAACACCATTGAGAATTCGCTTCGGTCTCCGAGATCACTGTAATAGGTATCAATTATTCCGCGGCGGTAATCGAGATCGACGTATGAGCCTCCTGGTTCGAATCCGTTGTTATATAAAGTCTCCTTCACTTTGCCGTAAAATGATTGAAAGTCGGAAACTGCTTGTTCATCATATTTAGCGCCGATTTTAAATATATCGGAGCGGTCTCCGGTATACTCGGGACGAGCCGTACAAAAGATTGTGATATCGTAATATGCATCAAAATCGTAATACAGCTTACACATAAAACTCCTCCATGGTATCAAGACAAATACATCCGAGACGGCCGCCGTACGCGGCGGCGCAGTCGATCGCGATATGTCCGTTGCCGCGCCAGATCTTTCCGTGGTATTCGGGATCGATCAGCCCCGTCGGTGTGTGCCCCGTTATAAAGGTGACGTCCGGGTCGTAGCAAATATCGTAATCCGGCTCGCCCCATACAAACTCGTCGAGTGATACGTCGTGAATACCTCGCGTCTCGTCGTACTCGGGCAGCGTGTGAGAAAGATGGAACCTTCTCCCGCCGACTTCTATCTCATCGTATATGTAAAGCAGTTCCATATACTTTATCATCCATTTTTGTTCCTCGCTATCAAGTGAGAGAAATCCCTTTTCCGTCGGCTCCCCGCCGTTTATCATCCAGAGAGAATGAGCCTCCGTTTCCTTTATCCTGTCGTGCGCGTCCGGACATTTGTGAAGCGCATTCATTATCGGAAGCGCCGTTTTCTCGTGATTGCCGAGAAACAGGCACACGTTGGGTCTTGCCATCATATCGCGGAAAGCCTTTACTCCGTCGGCTCCCCGGTCGATCACGTCGCCGAGGACGTAGAGCATATCGCCGTCTCCGAACTTTATCTGTTCAAGCATCTTTTCATATTTATCATAGCACCCATGAATATCGGACATAACGTAGATCATAATTCGCACTCCTTCCACAAAGTATTCCGTATTATATCGCTGATCACTTCGGTAATATTTCTTCTTGTTGATTCATCGTCGCAAATGCAACTTGAAAGAATATCCTCGGCCTTTGCCTCGCTCCATACAGAGAGCGGCACAGCGTTCCCGTCCGGGTCTTTCGCTTCGACGCTTATCCCGCTGTTTCCGCCATCCGACGCGAAAAAAACATATCTTTCTCCGTCCTGAGAAAGATCATATTCAAAAACGCGCCACAGCAGAAACAGCAACCGCCCGGCGATCTTTATCTCAAGCCATTCTTTCGTGTACTCCCTCTCGTGTCCCTTCATTAATTCGTCTGAATACTTATTGATAAACGTTTCTATGATATCGTGTGTAATGTCCCTGCAGCCGTCATCTTCGATCCCGTCTAAATACTCGATCAACGTATGCATATCCGCCTCCTCTGTTCTTTGATTTGATGATATCATAACTTTTGTCCCAAAAGCGGGACATAAAAAGAGAAATAATATATTCAGTTGAAAAAAACAAAAATAAATGGTATAATTTATCAACAAATGACGGAGGTAATTATCTATGTACTTTTCGAAATCAAAATACTGCGGCTTGTGGCAGTGCCCCAAAATCGCGTGGCTTGACAAATATAAGCCGGAAGAGCGGGAAAAAGACGAAGCGCTTGACGCGCGCCTTGATACCGGAAACGATGTTGGCGATCTCGCAATGGGACTCTTCGGCGATTTCGTTGAAGTGACTGCAAAGCGCGAAGACGGTAAAATGGATATTCCGAAGATGATCGAGCGAACGAAAGAGGAGATGGCGAAGGATACCCCCGTTATCTGCGAAGCGTCTTTTGAATATAACGGACTTTACTGCGCCGTCGATATCCTGAAGCGCGACGGCGACGGATGGGCGATCTATGAGGTCAAAAGCTCGACTGATCCGGAAAAAACAGTATATCATGCTGACGTAGCTTATCAGAAATACGTGCTTGAGCATTGCGGCGTATGCGTAACGAAGACATACC
>JAFXNX010000140.1 GCA_017529175.1 Clostridia bacterium | reverse complement strand
GATTATTTCAGTTGTAATATATTATAAACCATGCTGCCGGAGATTGCAAGTGGGAATAAAAAAGTTTTTATGAATAGAAATTTAATAAATTTAATAAAAGTTGAAAAAACCTCGCATCCGCCGTCAGAAAATATTGTTCACGTCGAACCTTTCACCGCATTTGGGACACTTTACCGAATGACGCCCGCGCTTCGCGGGAAGCCTAAGGATCGCCTTGCACGAAGGACATTTTTTGTATCTGTAGTCCTTTCTGTCTTTTATCCTGTCCTTCTGCAGTTTAAAGGTGCGCATCCCGCCGTCCCACGCCTTGCAGAAAGCGCGGTTCTCCTTCTGACGCGCCGTGAAATTTCTCGAGAACAGTCTGTAAAAGAAATACAGATACAGCGCTATCTGAACTCCGTTCAGTATCCTTGAGGCAATATAACCCGTAAAGAGTGAGGGAATGTAGAGAACGAATCCCGCGATTATAAGGAAAAATCCTAATTTGTCGATACCCGTAGAGCCGTATCTCCCTATCATGAAACGCGCAAATCTTCTTCTGATCATTTATACCACTCCTATCTTTCTGTATATATTCTACAATAACCGTTTGACTTTTTTAAGGATTATTTGTAACAAATTGAAAAACTATTGAAATAAAAAGCAATAAATCGGTATTGAAACTTCGATTTGATTGTGATACAATACCAGTATATTGAAACGGGAGGCGGCGAATGTGATACTCGAAAAAAAACTTATGCCTGATATGACACTCGGTTCTTTCGTCGAGCTTACTCCCGACCTTATAAAAAGTCTCGGCGCAGACGCGGTGATAAGCGATATCGACAATACGCTCGCGCCTTACGAGGACCCCATAGCGCCGCCGCGCGTCGTCGAATGGGTGAACTCGCTTGTTTCGGATGGGATAGCGCTGACTCTCGTCTCGAACAACAAGGAAGACCGTGTCGCGCGCTTTTGCAGAGGGCTTCCCTGCGCCGCGTACTCCGACGTCAAAAAGCCGTCTGTAAAGTACATTTTGCTTGCGGTAAAGGAAATGGGAACGACGCCGGAAAAGACAGTCTTTCTCGGAGATCAGCTTTTGACCGACGCCCTCGCCGCTCACAGAGCGGGTATGCGCGCCGTGATCGTTCCGCCGATAAAAGACAAAAAAACTCTGTTTTTCAAATTCAAACGCGCGATCGAAAAACCGTATATGAAAAAATACGAAAAAATCAAGCGCACCAAATGACGCGCCGCACATTCACATAACGCACCGCATAATAATATTTCGCGCTATCCGCGCAAGGAGATCAATATGACAAGACTTGAAAGAATCAAACAGGAAATGAAAACGACGGGAGTCGACGCCATTTACATCACGTCGACGGAAAACCACCGCTACGCCTGCTCCTTCAACAACCCCGACGGACAGGTGCTCATAACGAAGAACAAGTCGTACGTCTTCGCCGATTTCAGATACATTGAAGCGGCGAAAAGAGAGAGCGCGGACGGCTTTGAAGTCGTCATGCCGACGAAAGAGGAGACGGAATATCTTCGCGAATGCCTCGACGAGAACGAAGTCAAAACTTTGGGATTCGAAGAAGGCGATATGACCTTCAAGCACTACTCGAAGCTGAAGGAAGCGCTGTCCGGCGTCGAGTTCGTTCCGTCGGCAAAAGTTATGGACGCGCTCAGGATAACAAAAACGCAGGACGAGGTCGACTGCATTGTTAAAGCGCAAAGGATCGCCGAAGCTGCGCTCGAAGAACTGCTCGGCAGGATCAAATACGATATGACCGAGAAGGAAGTCGCCGCGGAGCTTGAATATCTTATGAAGCGCGGCGGCGCCGAAAACATCAGTTTCGATACGATAGCCGTCTCCGGTTCAAATTCTTCAAGTCCTCACGGAGTTCCGAGAAACGTAAGGCTCGAGCGCGGATTCCTCACCCTCGACTTCGGAGCGACGATCGACGGTTATCACTCCGATATGACAAGAACGGTCGTTATCGGAAAAGCCGACGCGGATATGAAACGGCTCTATGACACGGTACTGAAGGCGCAGACCGCCGTGCTCGACGTCATCAAGGAAGGCGAGTACAACAGAGAGATGGACAAGATCGCGCGCGACATTATTGATTCGACCGAGTATAAGGGCTGCTTTGGCCATTCGCTCGGACACGGCGTCGGACTTCTTATCCATGAGCTTCCTAACCTCTCTCCTAAATCTCCCGAAGGCCTTACTCTCAAGCGCGGAGAGATAGTTACTGTCGAGCCGGGCATCTACGTCGAAGGCAAGTACGGTTGCCGTATCGAGGATATGGTATATATCACTGAGGGATCGGCTGTAAATCTCACAAAAGCACCGAAGGAATTGATAGAGATTTGACGGCAAAACGTTTATCTGACGTATCAAGTAAGGATGTAATTTATGGATTCTTTTGCAAAAGAAAAAGACTTTGAGCTTCTTGAGCGGGATCCGTACACTTTTTTCGTTCTGAACAAAATACTCAAACAAAACTGCGACCTTATCAGAACGGACCACCGCGACCTTATCCTCTGTTATTCAAACCATCCCCATCCCGTGTGGCTGTGGACGTCGGATGATTGTCCCGATCAGATAAAGGATACTGCGTGGGATCTTGTCGCCGAATACCTTCCTTTCTCAAGTGGATATCAAATCATAATGAAGTCCGATACGGCGGACTATTTCGTAAAAAAAGGCGAACAGACGGGCGTCAGAGTCGGGGTCACCGAGCGAATGTACGCGTATGACTGTCCGTCTCCGGTCAAGCCCGCAGTCGAAGCGGACGGAGAACTGTATTTATGTACGCCGGACGACGTTGAAGAAGCCGCTTCCCTTCGCGCGCTTTTCTTCGAGTATATCGGTAAACCGATCCCGACTTACGATAAACTGACGGAAAACGTTATAGGACACATCGAACGCGGCACGCTCTTCTTTTGGAAGAACGCGAAAGGCGAAACGGTATCTTCCTGCAATTACAAAGTTCTCGGGTCTCTTGCGTGTATCGGAGCCGTTCTGACAAAGATCGGATACCGCAGAAAGCATTACGCTCAAAACATGGTCTACAGGGTGTCCGATATGATAAGCAGCGCAGGACTTACCCCGATGCTTTACACCGACGCAGATTACGAAGCGTCAAACTCCTGCTACGAAAAAGTAGGATACGTTCCGAAAGGAAAAGTACATACGGTTTCTGCACTGTAATTACTTAAAACCAAAAACAACGGGGGCTGATTCCGACCCCCGTTATCTTCTGTTAATTTAAAGTTCTCTCTCAAACAGCTCCCATGAGCGGTCGATGATCTCGTCTTTTCCGAGACTGTTTTCCATCATTATGTGTCCGTCGCCGTCTCTGCTCAAGAGATCAAGCTCCGTAAGTCGCCTGAGCGTCTCTTTCGCGGTGCCGAACGCGCCGTCGTAAAGATCAACGTCTCCGACGACTTTTTCAATACTCTTTTTAAGAAACGGGAAATGAGTACACCCGAGAACGACAGACGCGATATCGGCGCCGCTGTACGGTTCGATCAGCTTTGCGATATAGCTCTCGATCTCGTCGCCTTCATAAATTCCGTTCTCAACAAAACTGACAAGGCGCGGCGCGGGCATAAGTATTATTTCGCGCTCTTCTTTGAATCTTGACAGCAGAGCCTTGAATTTTTCGCTTTCAAGAGTGACCGGCGTCGCCATTACTATCACCGCCCCGGGTCTTTCGCTCTCGACGGCAGGCTTGAGCGCGGGCTCGAGTCCTATTATCGGAATATCGGGGTACTCGGCGCGAAGCGCCTTCGCCGCAACTCCCGTCGCCGTATTGCAGGCGACGACGATCGCTTTGACTCCGCGGCGAATGAACGACTCCGTGATCGCGCGGCACCTCTCAAGTATCCATTCAGGACTTTTTTCACCGTACGGCGCGTTAGCGGAATCGCCGAAATAGATATACTTCTCTTCCGGCAAAACGCCGCAGATCCGTCTCAATACCGAAATACCGCCGAGCCCCGAATCGAAAACGGCGATCGGCAGTTCTTTCTTGTCCATATTATCGCTCCGTCGCGGGTTTACTCCGCGGATCCTTTTTTCCATTTGAATTGTTTTTATTACTTGAAGAACTCTTTTTGTGATTTTTCTTTTTCTTTGCAACGGAGAAGCCGAACTGTCCGAGACTGCGCCCGAGCGCGAAATATTCTCCGTGAGCAAACGCCGCAAGACCTGCTCGCTCGATATGCAGCTTGCCCGCCTTGTCGAGAAGACTCTCGTCAACGTCGACGGCGACTATGTCGGCGATAAACATATCGTGACTTCCGAGAGGCACGATATCGGTAACGCGGCACTCGAGAGAAAGCGGACTCTCTTCGATAAGCGGACACGCGATCTCGCTCGCCGCCGCTTTTGTAAGACCGCTCTTTTTGAATTTATCTATTTTTCTCCCGGTATAAACTCCGAGATAATCAGCCCACTTTACGATTGACGCTCCGGTAAGATTTATCGCAAATTCACCGCGCTCTTTGATAATGCCGTACGAGTACCTCTCCGGCCTTACCGAAATGTACGTTTTTGGAGGGTCGCTGTTGATTATGCCGCACCAGGCGACGGTGATGATATTGGAGTTTTCCATATCTCCGCACGTCACCATGACCGCGGGCAGAGGACCGAGCAGCGTACCGCCCTTCCACAATACCTTTGCCATAGCCTGACCTCTAAAAATATATGTGCTTACTGTCGAAAAATCTTATAACGCGCGGGCGTCTGAAAATATAGAACGCGATGCACGCGCCGCCCACGCCGAGAATAAAGTCGTCGATACGACAGGTGCCGAGTCTGAACATTCCCTGGAAGGCCTCGGTCAACACCGTAAGAAATACGATGACCGGAAGAAATGAATTGAACGAGCGCATGTTCTTGAACATAGCCGGAAGGAAGAACGAGAACGGAACGAACGCAAACAAGCTTCCGAAAAGCTCGATGAGCGTGATGAAAACGTTTCTGCTTCCGCTGAACATTCCGGCGACTTTTCCCGCGGTAGACTTGAACGGTATGAGCTGCGGTATCGCGTCGCTGAGCCATCTTTTATTATAAGCAAACGTAAAGCTCGCGTGATTCGAAAACGCCTTGAGCAAGAACAGGAATCCCAAAAATACCGTAAGATACGCCGCAAACGATGCGATCATCGTCGTCTTGACGATGATGTTCTTTCTTTTTTCATCCTCGATGATATTGCAGGTGAAAATCACGGTAACTATCGACGACACGATCAGAATGAATATGCACGCGAAGAAAAAGCGAAGCCTGATCTTCATAGAAGGTATCAGTATTGAAGCCATTACCACCGCCGCGGAGGCGAGAGCTACAGCCGCGGAGAAATATGCAAGCAGTGTGAGCAGTTTTTTGTTGTTTTTCATGATCCACCTCGTTAATTGCGCGTCGGGCATGATTCTTATAATTATTATACATCTCTTTTAAGAATTTGTAAAGTATTATCGAAAATGAAAAAAGATGTGGGGAAACACATCTTTCTCTATATTTTTTTGCGATACACGGAAAACTTTGTTTCCACCGTAACGTCAAGGCGGGATACGGCGCCGAGCTTCTCCCTGTCGCGCTCGCTCGTTCTGTAGTAAAACTGCGTCATGCAGAAAAGATCGCATACCGCTTTATTATCGGCAAGAGACACCGTGTAGGATATCTCCGATTCATCCTCGAGGACAAAACTATCCGGGTGATTCACTACGCCGGACGCCGTCCTCGGCGCGTCGTAAAGCGCCACTCTAAGTTCAAAAAGATGACGCTCGCCAGACGACGCGACGATCAGCCGTCCGTCGTCTTTGAGTATCCTTTGCATTTCGTCCCATGCGACAGGAGCGAAAATACTTGTCGCAAAGTCTATCGCGCCGTCCTTAACGGGGAGCGTGAAGATATTTGCAGCGGCAAACTGAAGACACTCCGCAAGTCCCGCTTTCCTTGCCCGCTTCGCGCCTTTCGCCGCGCCGTATTTCGACGCGTCGAATGCGAGCGCCGCAACGTCCGCACCATTATTTTCTACAAGTGCAGAAATTATATTGCAGGTGTGATAACCCTCTCCGCAGGCGCAGTCCGCAAGCACGATCTCTTGCATTTTCTGATTTTCGGCAATTTCCGAAATAAGCTCTCCCGCTTTCTCCGATATCTTTTTATAATATCCGAGGTCGAGAAATGAAGCCCTCGCTGCGATCATTGATCTGTCGTCTCCGGCGCGAGCGTTGCGAAGGCGTCCGGGCGGCAGAAGATTTACGTATCCTTCGGACGAGATATCAAATAGATGACGTCTTTCACCGGTGCAGAAAAAGCTCTTTTCGTCTTTTGAAAGATCATTCCCGCAAACGGGACACTTAAAGTATGATACCGTCTTCATATCAGTCATAATGCTCTACCAGCTTAGCATGGAGCGCGTATCTTCCGGGACCCGATACTCCCGTTCCGAGGCAGGTCGACAGAGTTATCATAGTATCCCCGGCGCCTATTGAAAGTTCCGATGGGATCGAGCTGTTGCTCTTCATCTCCGCGGCGTACGCAAGATACTCGTCTTCAGAGTTGAAATCGGTCTGTATATAATAGTAATCATATCTCGTCTCATAAATCGAAAACGGCTGATAAACGTACACTCCGTCAAGCGTACAGATGACGATCGGTGTGTTGAAGAAATCCGGATCGAGAAACTTCATAAGATCGTGGAACATCGCGCCGTTCACCACGTTATGCCCGTATATAAGAGTGTTGAAATTGTTTGTCAGCACAACGTCGCAGACGGACGTCATATATATCGAGCCGAGTGACAGATACTCCCCGTTGAACGCGTGGGTGAGGTAATAATCGTCGTCTCCCGACGCGCTCCTCATAAGAGGATAACTTATCTTCGTATTCTCAATATAGATCCATCCGACGACGTCTTCGTTTTTCTGCTTGAGAGAGGTTATCTTCGCCCTTATCTCGTCCATATTGACAACGGACGGCTCGTCAGCGTCCGCGCCGCCGCCTTCAAAGCTCCGTTTTATAAGCTCGTATACCGATTCCGGGCGTTCGTCCCCTTCTGTTCCCGCTCCGTTCGGCGCGAAGATAGACTCGGGATCAAAAAGCTCCGACGCCTCGCTGTAGACTTCTTCTCCGCGTATCTTATCGCGGATATTGTCAGCTATCAGAACGATACAGTATATGAGCGCCGCGGCGCAGATGGCGATGACCGCAGCCCACACGATGTTGAACGCGCGTCCCTTTTTCTTTTTCTTACGGGACGGCGCGCATGGCTCATCGCCGTCATATTCGCCGAGCGACTTGACGAACGCTTCCGGATCCGGACGCGCTGCCGCCTTCTGCTCGCAGACGGGCGTCTTCTTTTTCTTCTTTCCCTTTGCCACGCATATCACCTCCCGTTAAATTTTCACATTCATTATAATATATTTTTGCCCCCAGTTCAATAAAAAATAAAATGTTTTACCGTTTTTATAAAAATAAGATACAAAAACTTGCGATCACGTCAAAAATATGATATTATAATTTTTATAGAGTAAAATCGAAAGGACACGTTATGGCGAGCATTTTCGATCTGTTCAGAAAAATTGAAAAACCGCGCGAACGCACAACTCCCCCCGAATACCTTGCCGTAGGGCTCGGAAACCCCGGGAGAGATTACGCAGGCACTCGTCACAACGCGGGCTTCGAGGCGATCGACTTTATCTGCGGAAAACTCGGTACCGAGTGTCGCGAGTCAAAATTCAAGGCGTTCACGGCAAGGGTCACGTCGGCAGAAAAGAGCGTGCTTTTGATGAAGCCGACGACCTTTATGAATAACTCGGGCGAGGCCGTTCGAGACGCAGCATCCTTTTACAAGATCCCGCCGGAGAAAATAGTCGTATTCTGTGACGATATCAATTTCGACGCGGGAAAAATGAGGATCAGAGAGCGCGGCTCCGACGGCGGACACAACGGGCTGAAAAGTATAATAGAATGCCTTTCCTCAGACAACTTCGCAAGAGTCAGGATAGGCGTCGGCAAAAAGCCCTCTCCCGACACGGACCTCATCTCGTGGGTCCTCGGAAAGATACCGGAAGATGACGTAAAGAAAATGACGGAGTGTCTTATCCACTCCGCTGATATTCTGGAGCTTATAGTTTCAGGAAAAATACAAGACGCGATGAGCGAGTACAACAAGCGGTGAAGGAATGAACTATGAACTGACAAGCGACGTTCTGAGGTCAAGGCGCGAGTTTGCGCTCTTCAAGCGCGCGCTCTTTGCAGCTTTCGGCAAAGACACTTACAGAACAGTCCTTGCCGAAGGACTTTGCGACGGCGCCTTCGAGCTTTTCGTAAGAACTCTTGCCAAGGACCTTGAAGAGAGCGCGGCGTGCCGTATTCTCGTCATTTGTCCGGACGAAAAGGATGCGTCACGTCTGTCCGATCTTCTTAACGCGCAAGGCGTCGTCTCGTACTTCTACCCCGCCAAGGACTTCAACTTCAATAATATCACAGCCTCCCGTGACACAGAGCACGAGAGGCTATCCGTGCTTTGCGCGCTCTCTCTCACAGACGCTCCGGCGGTGATCTGCACGACGCCCGAGGCGGCGCTTCAGGCGACGATCCCGCAGGACGTACTGGAAAGTCATTCCCTCCTTATTGACAGACGGCGCGAAGTCGACCTTGATATGCTCGTCTCAACGCTTTCCGAGAGCGGATATGCGAGAGTCGATCTCGTCGACGGAATAGGTCAGTTCGCCGTGCGCGGCGGAGTCATCGACGTCTTTCCTCCCGCTGACTATCCTCTCCGCATAGAGCTTTTCGGAGACGAGATAGACAGGATGGGACACTTTGACATCATGACTCAGAGAATGACGGACAGCGCCGACGTTGAACTGATCCCGCCGGTAAAAGAAACAATAATCGACGACGAGGCGGCTTTGCGTGTCGAAAAGACGATAAAGAAGCTTATCAAAAACGCACCGTCGGATAGAACGAAAGAGGAACTTTCAGCGGAGCTTTCGGCACTTCAGAACCTTGCCGACGTTCCGTTCGCCGACAAGTATATGCCGGCGGTATACGGAAAGGATGCGCAAAACCTCGTTTCTTATTTCAACGGAGTCATCGCGGTAAGGGATTTTTCAAACTGCGCCGAACGTCATAAAGCGTGCGATGCGATCTTTGAGGAAACGGTAAAGGATATGCTGACATCAGGCGAGATCGACGGCGCGACCGCGTCGTTCGAGTTCCTCTCTCCATGGCAGTATCTCGAATACAGATTAAAAGATATGCCGTCATTTTTCGCCGACGTCTTTACGCGCTCGTATCAGGACATAGCGATCAAGGAAGTATTCGATTTCGCGTCTCAAAGCAAGCTGTCGTACTCGTCAAACGTATCAAATCTTCTCGAGGACCTCGCATATTACAGAAGCAACGGGTATATGTGTACCGTATTCTGCGACGGAGAAGCGCAGGAAAAGAATCTTTACAAAATACTTCTTGACGCGTCGCACTCTCCGGTCATCGCGGACGGAAACGGCGCGAAGGTTGATGGCGCCGACATCGGAGGCGTGTTCTTTTCCGATAAAGGAAAAACACAGCCCACAGCGCTCATTTGCGGCGCCTACCCCTCCGGTTTTGAGATACCGAAGTTCAAGATCGCCGTATTCGACTTCTCGTCGGAAGCCGTTGCAAAGCGAAGACCGGAGCGCGCGGCAAAGCGCAAGAGGAGTAAGAACGCGAAGGCGATAATGTCGTATCACGACCTCGTTCCCGGAGATTTCGTGGTACACGATATCTACGGCATCGGTCTTTACGAGGGGATAGAAAACCTCACGATCGACGGCGTATCGCGCGACTACGTCCATATAAAATACGCCGGCAAGGATAAACTGTTCCTTCCCGTCGATCAGCTCGATATGGTGTCGAAATACGTCGGCAACTCCGAAGACTCGGGCGTGCGTCTCTCGAAAATGGGAGGCGCGGACTGGAACCGCAGCAAGGCGCGCGCGAAGAGCGCGGCTCGCGATATGGCAAAAGAGCTTATCGAGCTCTATGCAAAACGCAAGCGCATAAAGGGCATATCCTTCGACAGCGACGACGCCATGAGCGCGGAATTTGCCGAGACGTTCGAGTACGAGGAAACGGACAGCCAGACCGCGGCGATCACGGACGTTTCACGCGACATGGAAAAAAGCTACCCGATGGACAGGATGATCTGCGGCGACGTCGGCTACGGCAAGACGGAAGTCGCGATGAGAGCCGCTTTCAAAGCGGTGTCATCAGGATATCAGGTTGCGATCCTCGTGCCGACGACGATCCTCGCATATCAGCACTACCAGACGTTCTCGGCGCGTTTCAGGGGATTTCCCGTTTCAGTCGATATGCTCTCGAGATTCAGAACTCCGTCGCAAAGAGCGTTATCGGTCAGAAAGCTGAAACGCGGAGAAACGGATATAATCATCGGAACACACCGTCTTATCTCAAAAGACGTCGAGTTCTCAAAACTCGGTCTTATAATTATCGACGAAGAACAGCGTTTCGGAGTCGCTCAAAAGGAAAAGCTAAAGCAGATAGCGCCCGGAGCGGACGTTCTGACTCTCAGCGCCACGCCGATACCGCGTACTCTCAATATGGCGCTCGGCGGCATCGTCGATATGAGTCTGCTCGACGACGTGCCGGGGCTCAGATCCCCCGTTCAGACTTACGTTCTCGAGCACGACGACGAAATACTTTACGAGGCGATGAGACGCGAGCTTCGCCGCGGCGGACAGGTTTTCTATCTTCACAACAAGATCGAGAACATCCACACCGTCGCCTCGAAGATACAGAAAGCCCTTCCCGACGCGAGAGTCGCCGTCGGTCACGGCAGACTTGAACGCTCCGAGATAGAGGATATATGGTCCTCCCTTGTAAGAGGAGACGTCGACATTCTCGTTTCCACGACGATAATTGAGACCGGCGTCGATATTCCGAACGCGAACACGCTGATCATCGACAACGCGGACAGGTACGGACTCTCTCAGCTCCACCAGATACGCGGAAGGGTCGGGAGAAGCTCGAGAAAAGCGTACGCGTATTTCACCTATCCGAAGTCAAAACTTCTCTCCGAGATCGCCGAGCGCCGCTTGCGCGCGATAAAAGAATACGCCTCGTTCGGCGCGGGCTTCAAGATCGCAATGAGAGATATGGAGATAAGAGGAGCGGGAAACCTTCTCGGCGCCGAACAGCACGGTCATATTGACAGCGTTGGATACGATATGTACTTAAAACTTCTGAACGAAGCGGTGCTCGAGGAAGAAGGAGAAGTGATCGCACCTGCGAAGGAGTGCGCCGTATCACTCAAGGTCGACGCGTTTATCCCGAAGAGCTACATCTCCGACGCGGGTCAGCGAATGGAAATGTACAAAAAGATCGCGCGTATCTCGACCGAAGAGGACTTTGACGACGTGATCGACGAGTTCTGCGACAGATTCGGGGACATACCGTCTCCCGTCATCGCGCTCTGCACGATCTCGCACGTACGCTCCGTCGGCGTCGTGTGCGGCATCACAAAGATCGAACAGCGTGACCGAACGCTCTCGTTCTATCCCGAAACACCGGACCCGTTCATGCTGACAGATCTCATATCCCGTTTTCCGAAGGGCTCCGCGAACATTCACCTCACCTCTGTCTGCACGCTCGACTTAAAACTGCCGAAGGGCGAGAAGATCGTCGATTTTGCAAAACGCGCCGTCATCGAATACAAAAAATCGTACGACGAAGCGCGGGATCAAGCGCTGTCTTCCGGCGAAGAACATAATAGCGAAGGTATCGATCAATGAAAACACACCTCAAAAGAATCATATTATTAATACTTTCCCTCTCGATGGTACTCGCATCATCGTGCGGAAACGATCGCGGCGCGCCGGTGATGACGCTGGGGAACGCTACCGTTACCGACCATATGTACGAATACTGGGTCTGCAGTTACAAAGCGGTGCTTTTCTCGCAGTATTCAGACGCAAGCGACACCGACGAGTTCTGGGATATGACGCTCGGCGACACGACGGCAGAGGCATTCTTTTACGACCTGATCTTCAATTATATAGAATCGAATCTCGTATCAATGTATCTTTTCGACGAGTTCGCCCTTGAGATCAAAGACGAAGACCGCGAAACCGCAAAGAGCATAATTGACGATCTCAAAGAAAGCTATGCCGGAGGTAACGCAAACGATTTCAACCGTCTGCTCGCAAACTACGGAGTCAACGCCGATCTGCTTTATGAGATATACCTCGAGGAGCTTAAATCGACCTACGTTTACAATCACGTTTTTGAAAGCGGCATCCTTACCGTGGGCGACGAAGAAAAGGAAGAATACCTCGAGGACAATTACGTCCGCATTCGTCAGATATTCATCAACAACAAATACGACTCCGATCTTTCCGACTACGATGAAAACGGAGATTTCAAAATGGTCCCGCTCGACGATGAAGTTCAAGCCGCAAAGGATGCGAAGGTCAAAGCGGTAACAGAAGCGCTTGACGCGGGCGAGGACTTTGACACGGTATACGAACAGTATTCGGAAGAGACCGCGTACCCGAACGGTTACTATCTGTCGCTGACTCTCGAAGGACTTCCGCGCGAGCTTATAAACCGCGCTTTCGCGCTCGACGTCGGAGAGACGGACTCCTTTGAGACCGAATACGGGACTCACTTCATCATGCGACTTGAGATGAACGAAAAGGCGTACGAGGACGACGCGAACGCCGACTTTTTCAAGGATTTCAAGGAACGCGTTTACGAGTACGTTTTCGACAACTACGTCCGCTCGTATTACGACAGGATCGTTACCGACGACGAGGCGATCGCAAACTATTCCGTCCGCTCCGCGCTCCCGAATTATTCGTTTCAGTATTGAGTCAGGGCGGCTTTAAGCTATACCTTTTTCGTCAACTCAAATGAGAAAAACCTTTTAAAACTCCTACATATCAAAAGAGGTCTTCGTTTGTGAACTGCCCCGATTTGTACGTACAGCACAAAAAAGACCAAAAATGATACAATATCAGTTTAACAAACAACGTACCGGCTTCGGAATTCCATCGGAGTCGGTTTTGTTTTTATTTGAATACGCCGATAGTTGTAAAAGCGGATCCATTCACCTATGAGGAGGCGAGTCTTCTCATAGGTTTGCGGTTTTTCTCCGGAATTTATGCAAGATCAACATTTTTGACTTGTTTTCTTCTGTTTTACGCAAAAAGGAGGGCTCCCGGAAGGGAGCCCGCAGACTGTAGACAAAGTCTACAGTCTGAGACAGAGTGAGAGAAACGCAGGTAGATTTTGCGATCTTGCCACCGTCGGCGTAGTTGCCTACGGTAGGGGGCAAGATCGCAAAAAGGCAATGATGGCGGGCAAGATGCCCGCCATTGATTATTTGTTTACTTTATCTCTGTGTGTCTGTTATGCTCGCTTCGTCCTTATGAATTATCCTATCATTGCCGCTCTAACAAGTTTATCTTCGCTCTGAGGGCTCCCGGAAGGGAGCCCGATTGTTCCTGAACATTATAATGAAAGCATTCTCATTATCGCGAGTATATCCTTCATATCTATATACCCGTCGCCGTTGACGTCTGCGTTGAACAGCGACTGTTCGTCAAACTCGATCACCATAGATATAAACTTCTTGATAAAGAGGATATCCTTTTCGCTGACGACCCCGTCACAGTCCGCGTCGGCGTAAACTATCGCGGGGATCTCGGTCTTATCGGTCGTCTCGCTGCATCGCGTACAGTGTCTTGACTTGAGACCGGGAGCCGTCTGCGTCGGCGCTTTGTCAACTGTAAACTTTTCCGAAAAATCGTGTCCGAGCGGCTCTGCGTAGTCCTCCTCATAGGTGTCATAGCAAGCGGAACATACGTAAACGCGCACACCGCCCCACTCGCAGGACGGAATATATGTGCTCATCAGCTTGTAATCGTGTCCTGCGGGCTCGCCGTACTCCTCCTCATACTCATCCCCGCAGTTATAACATCTGTAAACGTAATAACCGCGTTCCGTACAGCTCGGCTCAACTTCGTCAGCAAGATAATAATCGTGTTCGAGAGCGGCGATCTCTTCCGTATACGTTTCGCCGCACACGGTACAGGTATAAGTCTTTATTCCGGTAGTTTCACAGCCCGGTTCTTCCGTCACAGTTCCCTCGTCCCAGACGTGCTCGGTGCACTGTACGAAGTTGTAGTGAATAGTCGCATCCGTTAGGCTATCATTGCCTATCTCAATTGAAATCTTATTCCAATCTGCTTCAGATCCTGTGTAATATACGTCCGTCAATGAGCTGCATTCGGAGAATGCTTCCGAGCCGATCGTTCTAACTGCCTCCGGAATAGTAACTGTTTTCAATGATTCGTAGAAAATGAACGCCATAGGATTAATTATTTTTGCATTGCCGTTGATTTTTAATGACGTTTCATTTGAATTGATCGCTCCCATCAGGCATACATACGGATTGTTCTCATTTCCAAGATAGTTGCCGTTGTCATTAGTTGTATATATTAGGGAATCGCATGCTCTAAGCGCGGAATATCCAAGCGACGTCAAACTATCCGGGATAACGATCGAATTCAGCGAGTAACATCCGTAAAATGCGCCTTCGCCAATCGATATCACACCTTCTTGAATAATTACGGTTTCTATCCAATCAAATTTAAAAAACGAATAATTGCCAACCGACGTTACGCCGGACATAATCAAAACAGTTTTTATACTGCTTTTATAAATAGACCAAGGTGCGGAAATAATGCCTTCATTGACAGTATAGTTATACATCTCTCCTGTACCGGAGATCGTGAGAACTCCGCTGTCGGTATCAAGCGACCAGGTAATATTTGCGCCGCAAGTACCGGAGAGAGTTTCAGCGCCGACGTGTATCGCGGCGGAAAACGTCGCGAAGACCATCACCGCGACGATCACTATTGATATCAGTTTTTTCATACGCTCGCCCTCCCGAGAATTATCAATATTATTCTAACATAAGCGCGATCAAAATGCAACCGCCAATAAATGAAATAATACCTTTTTCTCCCCTCACCTTTCCCTGTCACCTGATACAGAAAGAGGACTCCCTCCCGGAAGTCCTCTTTTTGTATTTGCTTCAACGGATCATTCTTCTTTTCCGTCGTCATCGTCCCGATCGGCGTCGTTTGTATCGCCGCCGTCATTATCTTCATCGCCGTTTGAGTCGGGATGATCGAAGTCATCTCCTTCTTTGCTGTCTTCTTCGTCCTTCTTTTCAGGCTCGACAGGAAGATTGATGAAGAACGCGGGACCGTTGCCTGCATTCCCACGCATCTTCTCTTTCTCTTCGCGGAGCTTTTCTTCTTTTTCGCGTTCTTCGGCGCGGCGGCGTTCGTTCTCTTCGACCACCTTACGGCGGTGTTCGTTTTCCTTCTCGCTGCGCGCTCTCTTTTCCGCGACCATTTCGTCGAGTTCTTCGTAAGTGACGTCGCCTTCCATAACGCGTTTGAACTGATCTCCGTCCATGACCTCACATTTCAGAAGATATCCCGCGATGAAGTGGAGCTTTTCGATATTCTCGTTGAGAATGCGAATTGCGTTGTCGTACGCGCCTTTGATGATCTTATGGATCTCGCTGTCGATCTTGGACGCGATCTCCTCGGAGTAGTTTCTGCCGCTCGAGAAGTCTCTGCCGAGGAATACCTCGCTCTGTCCCGTACCGAACATTATCGGTCCGAGCTCGTCGCTCATACCGAGCTGCAT
>JAFXNX010000139.1 GCA_017529175.1 Clostridia bacterium | reverse complement strand
TTCCCTTTCTTTCATGTTATCTATTATTTTTTTGATTTCTTGGTCTCACATCATTGACAAACGTACACTTGCGACGCACAGCGCGCCGCGGCGTATGTTGACAATATATCTTTGCTATGATATAATTACAAGAGTTATAATTATAATTATGACCGCCCGCGGCGCGAGGGCGGGCGGAAAATGCCGCAGGTAAAAGGAACGTTATGAAAACACTGTCAATCGTCGTCCCGGTCTATAATACCGAAGATTACATAAGGCGCTGCCTTGACTCTCTCGTCATGGCGAAAGACAAGTCGTCTTTTGAAGTCATCGTCGTCAGCGACGGCAGCAAGGACGCTTCAATAGATATCGCAAAGGAATACGAAAAGAAGTACCCCGGGTGTATCGTTATCATAGAGAAAGAAAACGGCGGACACGGCTCCACGATAAACAAAGGGCTTGAGGTCGCGTCGGGAAAGTATTTCAGAGTTCTCGACAGCGACGACTGGTTCGACACGATGAACTTCGAAAAGTACCTTGAAGACCTCAAGAGCTGCGACGAGGATCTCGTTCTCACTTCGTACACGCAGGAGTACACCTTCAGCGGAGAACATTTCGACTATAAGTACGACAGGTTCGAGCACGGCAAAGTGTATACATGGGACGATATGAAGTTCGACAAGGACTCGATGTATTTCACGCTCGCCTCCTCATCGTACAAGACCGAACTGCTAAAAAAATGCGGACTTCACCTGTTTGAAAAAACGTTCTACGTCGATATGCAGTTCAACATTTATCCGATACCGTATCTCTACACCGTCCGTTTTCTCGACTACGACGTATACAGATACTTCATAGGAAGACCGAGTCAGAGCATGAGCAGGGAGAATCTGACGAAGAATCTTCCGCAGCACGAAAAAGTCCTCATGTTTATCGTCGACTATTACGAGAGCATGAAGGACCGCTGCAACGAAAGTCAAAAGGACTATATGGCCCTGATTTTCTTCTTTATGTACTATTCTCAGATAGATATAGTCTGCCAGAAGATGAAGGGCCGTCACAAGGCGTATAAACTGATAAAGAGTTTTGACAGAGAACTCAAAAAGAGATCGCGCGATCTGTACGAAAACGTATCATCGCTGCCGTATCTGCGCTGGAGCCGCAGATTCTGTTATCTGAACGTATGGCTCTTCAACAGACTTTTCTCAAAAGCCATCGACGTCGGCAGACGACTTCGCAGAAAGTGAGAGACTAAATGAAAAGGATACTTGTATTCAGCTGGTTCTATCCTCCGGTCAACTCTTCCGAGGGTCTTGTTACTTTCAAACTGCTGAACAATTCCCGCTATGAATACGACGTCTATACGCAAAAAGGCGAGACGATATTTTCATACGGGGAAAACGCCGCGCTTGAAAACGGGCCGAACGTCAGCTCGGTTTATGCGAAGAGCCGGACGATCGAAGAATGGAGAGACGAGGCGGTCGCGTATTTCAGGGATCACAAGGACGAGTACGACTGCATAATGACGCGCTCCATGCCTCAGGAATCTCACGAAATAGGCGCGGCAATAAAAAAGGAATTTCCCTCCGTTTACTGGATTGCGTCGTTCGGCGACCCGATCAAAAACAACCCCTACCAGCATATCAACTACAGTCTTCATTCATATCACGGGATGGACAACCTTATCAACAGAAACCGCGGCATAAGATTCCGTCTGTCTCCTTTGCGGATCGTCAAGAGCGCGTACTGGCGCTTATCACACCGCTTTGAAGTAAAATTCAGACGGCACCTTGCAAAGATAGAAGACGACGCGCTGCGGCTGTGCGACTGTGTGATATATAACAACGGATCGCAGCAGAAATTCATGTCGACGAGTAAGGAGATCCTTGAGAAATCCGTCGTCCTTCACCATTCCTACGACGAGACGCTTTATCCCGAAAAAAAGCCGAAGCAGGATGATATCATAAGATTTCTTTTCGTCGGTCATCTTGACGATATAAGAACGATCAGACCGCTATTCGAAGCGGTGAAAGAATTGAAAAGCGAGGACCCCGGCATCGTCTCAAAGGCGCAGTTCGATTTCTACGGCGATATGTCCGATGGCGATCTGCTCTACTGGGTCAAGAACGAACTGGGAGACGTAATAAAGCTTCACAGTCACGTTCCGTATCTTGAAAGTCTTGAGCTTATGAGGAACGCGGACTGGAACATCCACGTCGACGGAAACATCAGACTCGCATGCGACGAAAACGTTTTCTTCGCGGCGAAGGTCGCGGACTATTTCGGGGCGGGATCGAAGATCCTCGCGATAACGATGCCCTCCGGCTCGACGCACGACCGTCTCAAGGACGCGGGCGAGCTCGTTCTTTCGTACAGCGCGAAAGAGTTGAAGCAGTACCTTTACGCGATCATTTATAAGGGCTTCACCGTTGAAACGGACGACGCTTACATAAAAGAGAACTTCAGCGCGAAGAAAGTCGCGGAGAAATTCGATAACGAGGTGATCCTCCCGTTTGCAGAAAAGTATGAGAACAAATAAATATACGTTCACAGCCGCCGAAAAACGTCAGTTTTGCGGCGGCCTAGAGCGAAGATAAACTTGTTAGAGCGGCAATGATAGGATAGTTCATAAGGACGAAGCGAGCATAACAGACACACAGAGATAAAGTAAACAAATTATCAATGGCGGGCATCTTGCCCGCCATCATTGCCTTTTTGCGATCTTGCCCCCTACCGTAGGCAACTACGCCGACGGTGGCAAGATCGCAAAATCTACCTGTGTTTCTCTCACTCTGTCTCAGACTGTAGACTTTGTCTACAGTCTGAGCCGCGCCGAAAAACGTCAGTTTTGCGGCGGCCTTTTTTCGCTGCGGCGCAGTTTTTTCTTCGGGTGGATGATATGCAAAAAACAAGAAATAAGCGGATGTTTATATTAATATTGTATAATATATTAAAACATAACTATTGCAAAAAAAAATCGTATGGTGTATAATGTGTCAAAAAGGGGAAGTTTGGCTCGCAAAACGGGTCATCCCGTGCGGTCGTAGAAGCGCATTTGCCGGACCGGCGGCGCCGAAACGCACCGACGTTTCGCGGCCGGCGCGACCCCGTTATTCAGCGCACAGGGAAAGAGAGTTTGTTTATGCTGACAGTACTATATAATATCATTATAACACCTTTGATATATCTGATGGAAATGATATTCTGGACAATGTACAGAATATTCGGAGGAGTCGGAGTCGCGATCATAGGCGTGAGCCTCGCGGTCAATCTGCTCTGTCTCCCGCTCTACCGCAGAGCCGACGCCATCCAGACGGAACAGCGCGAAAAGCAGAAAAAGATGGAGAAATGGACAAATCACATCCGCGACGCTTTCAAAGGCGACGAGCGTGTGATGATGCAGCAGGCGTACTATCGCGAACAGCATTACAGCCCGCTCTCCGTTTTCAAGAATTCCATATCGCTTCTTCTCCAGATACCGTTCTTCATGGCGGCGTACAACTATCTCTCGCACCTTGACCTTCTCGCCGGAACGTCCTTCTGGTTCATCTCCGATCTTTCAAAGCCGGACGGACTCATCACGATAGGCGGCGTTGCTATAAATCTTCTGCCTATACTGATGACGTTGATAAACTTCGTATCCAGCGCGATTTACACGAGAGGATATAAGTTCAAAGAGAAGTGGCAGCTTTTCGTCATAGCGATAGTATTTCTGGTACTTCTTTACAACAGCCCCGCGGGCCTCGTATTCTACTGGACTCTCAACAATCTCTTCTCGCTTCTCAAGAACGTGTTCATGCGCGCCGTTCATCTCAACAAGAAACAGCAGGGTATCGCCCTCTCCGTCATCGGAGCCGCGATATTCGCTTTCATGATAATAAGGGCTCCGCAAGGACCGATAAGCCGCTCTCACAGTTATCTGCTCGGCTTCGGCGCTTTTGTCCTCCTCAGTTTTCCTCTTGTAAAATATATCTCGTCGCGCGTAAAAGAAAAGAGAAAGAAGGCGGGAAAGATCCCGAACAAGACGCTCGCGGCTATAACAGGATTCTTTCCGAAGGCGATATCGCTTTGCGACAAAAAAACATTCGTGCTTTTCACGTGCGTTCTTGCCGCCCTCGTCGGCGCGCTTATACCTCTTTCGGTCATCAGCGCATCGCCCATTGAGTTTTTGAATCTCGGAGACACCGTATCGCCGTTTGAATATCTTCTTCACACAATTCCCGTAGCGATCGGATTTTTCGTTCTGTGGCTCGGAGTATTCTACCTGCTCTCGAACGAAAAAGGAAAACGTCTGTTTTCGTTTTTTACGTTCTGCGCATCGATCATAGCCATTGTCGACTTTATGTTCATCAGTAAGAATTTCGGAGCGGTCGATACAAAGCTGAACTATGCGGGCGAGTTTATGTACACGGCGCAGGAAAAACTGATCAATATCGCAATCATCATCGGGATCGTCATTATCTGTGCCGCGCTCATAAGATTCAGACCGGCTCTCGGAAGAATACTTGCCGTAATACTCCTTATCGGAACGGCGGGAATATCCGTCTACAGCGCGATAAACACAAATACCGAGCTTAGCAAAGTCGAGGTTACAAAGACCGAATCGCTCAGCAACGACGGTTCGAGCCGCATTTTCCATTTCAGTAAAGAAGGCAAAAACGTCGTCGTGATAATGCTCGACCGGGCGTTAGGCGACTACGTTCCGTACATTTTCAACGAAAAGCCGGAACTCAAAGAGCAGTTTTCGGGATTCACGTATTACCCGAACACGATATCACACGGATGGTTCACGGTGTTCGGCGCCCCGGAGCTTTTCGGAGGATACGAGTACACTCCGACGGAAATGAACGCCCGTTCCGACGAACTGATGGTAGATAAACACAACGAGGCGCTCCTCACTCTTCCCGTCCTGTTCGGCGAGAACGGATACGACGTCACGGTCACAGACCCCCCGTACGCAAACTACGGCTGGGAAAAGGCGCACGACTATTCAAAGTATTACGAATACGATTATATAGACATTTACGGCGTCGAAGGAGGAGAATGTCTGAATCTTCTCTCGACGGAAGACTTAAAACTTCTCTACGGACTCGACCGTAACAGATCGTTTTACTACTACAGCATTATGAAAGCGTCTCCCGTTTTTGTCTCAAGATTCCTTTACGACGAAGGAAAATATATGTCGCTCTCGGTTCATTCCGATTCGCACATCGACGCGGAATTCCTCGGGCAGTACGCCGAGATGGCAAATCTTGAAAAACTGACGGATATCCGGAGCGAAGGCAATAACAATCTGACTTTGTTACAAAGCTCTTTGACTCACACTCCTTCCAAGCTCTCACTCCCCGATTATACTATTCCCTCGGGCAATACCGCTTCCGAGGAACCCGATATGTCCCTTTACACGCTTAACGGAAGGACCGCGGACGTCTACAATGACGTTCAGCCGTATCACTATCACGTGAATATGCTGGCGTTTCTGAAACTCGGCGAGTGGTTTGACTATTTGAAAGAAGAGGGCGTATACGATAATACACGGATAATCATCGCGTCGGATCACGGCCGCAGTCTCAAACAGTTCAAAGATATGATATATGACAACGGCACGGAAGACACAAGCGACGACTTCGACCTTGAGTGCTTCAGACCGGTATATCTGTTCAAGGACTTCGGCGGCGACGGTGAGATCAAAACGGATACGACATTTATGACGATCGCAGACACGCCTACGCTCGCAACGAAAGATATAATCGAAAACCCCGTCAACCCTTTCACCGGCAAAGAAATAAACAACGATGAAAAGACCGCGCACGATCAGCTTATAACGAGCAGCGAGAACTATCAGCCGTCGAATCACAAGTACGTATTCAATACGGATGATTCCGACTGGTACTCGGTCCACGACAACGTTTTCGATCTTGATAACTGGACAAATCTCGGACCTGCAAACGCGGCGGAAGGAGAGGTGATCGAACAGTGAGACTTTTATCATACATAGATCCCGGCACGGGAGCGATGCTGTTTTCAATTATTATCGGCGTCGCATCGGCGCTCCTTTTCCTGATCCAGAAGCTGAAACTGAAGATCAAGTTTCTCTTCTCGGGCGGAAAGATCCATTCCGACATCAAAGGAAAGAGAGCTCCTTACCTGATATTTGCGGAAAACAAGAGATACTGGAACCTGTTCAAGCCGATCTGCGACGAATTCGAACGCCGCGGTGAGGACGTCCTCTACTGGACACAGTCGGAGGACGACCCGGTATTCTCCGAGGAATACGAGCATATCAAGGCGACGTTCGTCGGCGAGGGAAACAAGGCGTTTACGAAGCTCAATTTTGCGGACGCGGTGATCCTGCTCGCAACGACGCCGAACCTCGACGTATATCAGTGGAAACGCTCAAAGCACGTCGACTATTACGTTCATATCTACCACGCCGCGGGAAAACACATCTTATACAGGATGTTCGCTCTCGACTTTTACGACGCGGTGCTTCTTACGGGAGAACTCCAGAAGCCGTACATAAGAGAGCTTGAAAAGATGAGAGACCTTCCCGAAAAAGAACTGGTGGAAGTCGGCTCGCCGATCCTCGACGCGATGGCTTCACGCCTTGAAAAAGAAAAAGAGGCCGACAACGGAACCGACGGCAACAAGTCGGATGGCGTAAATGTTCTTCTGGCGCCGTCGTGGGGCGCGTCTTCTCTGCTGATGAAGTACAAAGACGATCTTATCGACGCCCTGATCGCAACCGGTTATTCCGTCACGATAAGACCCCATCCGCAGTCGTTCACTTCCGACAAGGAAGAACTCGACAGACTGATGGCAAAATATCCGGATTCAGAAAAACTGACCTGGAACCGCGACAACAACAATTTCGACGTTCTCAAGAGATCGGACGTTATGATATCCGACTTTTCCGGCGTCATCCTCGACTTCTCGCTCATTTTTGACAAGCCCGTTCTTTACAACGCGGGAGAGCTTGACACGTCGATATACGACGCCGCATGGTTCGACAAGGAAGAAGCTGTCGAACTCTACAAGAGGCTCGGACTTGAGATCACGAGGGATGATTTCCCGTCTCTCAAAGACAAGATCGCCGCCGCGCTCCCCTCTGGTGTTGGAATAATAAGGGTTTCTGGAAACGATTCT
>JAFXNX010000138.1 GCA_017529175.1 Clostridia bacterium | reverse complement strand
TATTGGTGGAGATGTTGGGGCTCGAACCCAAGACCTCTCGGATGTGAACCGAACGCTCTGACCAGCTGAGCTACACCTCCGCGATGAGTATATTATATTCTCATCGGTAAAATAAATCAAGTGTTTTTTAAAAATCCGCGCGTTTATTTTTCTGAAAGTTTCGCGACGGCTCTGAAGATCCGGCTGCGGCGCATCTTCTGATAACGCGCGGTCGTTACGGCGCAGTATCTGACAGTTTCCGGGATGAATGGATCCGCGGCGTCGTAGCCGTTTTCGCGAAGCCACGATGCGTCGATCAGCGACGACGCATAAAGGAGCTTGCCGAGGATCGCGTCGTTATTATCCCGGTTCAGATTCATCGACGCCATATAATGGGCGTCATTGTTTATGCGCAGCGCGCAAAGGAAATGGAGCTTTGCAAGACCGTTTTCTCTCGACACTTTTATATTGTCGCAAAGTCCGTTGAGAAAGTCCTCGGTATATTTCGCGCTCGTTTTCTTCGCGGAGCGGACCGTTCTGTAGACGTATACGGGCTCGTCGAGTACGTAGAATCTATCCGACGCGATCATCGCTTTCACGAAGAACGGAGGATCCTGGAATCTTTTATAATAAGGAAAGGATATGCCGTTCTCCGTCAGCATTTTTCTGTCGTATATGTATTGAGTGTAACCGAAGTCATATTGAAAATCAGAATATGAGCACGATCCCTCGACGGTGAAATCAAGCCCGTGCTGAGAGAGCTTTTTATCGTCTGTTATTACTCCGTCGCAAAGGTCCTGCTTTCTCCCTCCGGCGATCTTTACGTTATTATCGACTGCGGCGCGGTAGAGCTTTTCAAGAGCCGTCGCGTTAGGATAGTAGTCGTCTGAATCTATAAAGGCACAAAAATCGCCTTTGGCGGCTGCGATGCCGTCATTTCTCGCTTTTCCGACGCCCTCGTTTTGCTTGTCGATGAAAACGATCCTTTGATCTTTCGCCGCATACTCTTTTATTATTTCGAGCGAGTTGTCGGGAGAACCGTCGTTTATGACGATGATCTCAATATCCTCAAGAGTTTGGGATACTATACTGTCAAGACACTCGCGAAGGTACTCTTCGGTATTGTATACGGGTACGATAACGCTGATCTTCGGCGACATCATATCTCTCCTTAATCTTCTGTTGCTTCGACGAGAAGTCTCGCTTCGGCTTCGCGGCACCACAGACCGTTGTTTCTCTTACAGATCTCGTCGAGGTCCGCGAAGAGCGACGCGTGAGGTCCGCCCTCCTTCGCCGCCTTGCCGAAATCGGCTATCGCGGTCAGGGGAAGTGTGATATGAGTGTAGATCAGCTTCTTTCCGCCGGGGATGTTCGGAAGATCAAGCGTCGTTTCCGCGTCCGCGTTAAGTCCTCCGATATGGGTTATCATTCCCGCGGGGTGGATAGCGCCGCGCTCCATAAGGGCGATGGCTTCTTTCATATCGTCCGTGTTTCCGCCGCTCGTTCCGACGATGTGGGTCGCGGCGTAGTGGACGTTGTAGAAATTGAATTCAGCGGAGAACGCGGGGTTGGTAGGACCCGCGAAGAAGTTGAGACAACCGTCGCGCGCGAGTATCGCGTCCGCCATTTCGACGACGGGCTTTACCGGCGCGTAAACGAATACGTCGTTATAGCCCTCGCCGCCTGTCAGCTCTTTCATATAAGCGACGGGGTCGTCAAGGGTGGCGGTATTCAGATAAATTAGCTCTGTTCCGTGAGTTTTCGCTTCTTCCGCTGTTACGAGCGTCGACGCGCGTTCGAGACGTTCGTCGTTGATGTCTGTTACGACGAGAAGGCGGGGAGCTCTTCCGCCGTGGATAGCGTAGTCTGCGGCTCCAAGACCCATCGGGCCTGCTCCCGCGAGGATAGCCATACATCCCCCTTCGACAACTCCCATATCGTGGACGTACGTGCCGGGTTTTATATGATAGTTTGCGTGGAACCCGCCGACGATACAGCTCATCGGCTCGGAGAGACTACCCCAGAAGAAAGCGTCGCCGTTGTAGGGAAGAAGGCATCCGCATTCCATTACTTCGTTCGGGATCACGACGTAGGTCGCGCCGCCTCCGATATTGCGGTAGGAGTATCCGGGAGCGGAGAGTGAACCCTTATAGTTGAGCGCCGGCTGGATGGTGAATTTATCGCCCGGTTTGAATTCATGTGCCCATTTTGCGCCGACTTCAAGTATCTCGCCGCAGAATTCGTGTCCGAGTATGACCGGGTTTTCCGCTACGTTGTCGGGGACTCTCTTGTGAGCGGCTCCCTGCATCGCAGTTTTGTGCGAGGACATACAGATACTGTCGCAAATAACTTTCGCAAGGATCTCGTCTTCCTTGATATCCGGAAGATCGAACTCCTCCGTGCGTATGTCGTTCTTTCCGTAAAGACGGACGGCTCTTGTTTTCATAAACACACCTTCTTTTATCTGACGTCGGTAAATCCGACTTTTCTTTTTACCTTGGAAATGGTGCGCGCGGCGGCGCGGGAGGCTTCCGCGGCGCCTCTCTTCATTACCTCTTCGAGGTAAGCCTTGTCCGCAGAAAGACGCGCAAATTCGCGCCGGACGCCCTCGAGGGAATCAGCGACAGCCTCTCCCACCGCGACCTTGAAGTCGCCGTAGCCTTTTCCCGAAAACTCCGCTTCGATCTCGTCAAAGCTCTTGCCCGTTACCGCGCCGTAGATCGACATGAGGTTTTCAACTCCCTCTTTGCCCTCGCCGCGTGCGATCTCGTGACCGGAGTCGGTGACCGCTCTCTTGAACTTGCGAATTATCGTATCGCGGTCGTCGAGGATCCTTATCACCGCGTTTTCGTTCGGATCGGATTTGCTCATCTTCTTCGTCGGGTCCGCGAGAGACATGATCTTCGCGCTTGCCTTCGGAATGTAAGGCTCTGGAACGACGAACGTATCGCTGTAAACTCCGTTAAATCTTTCCGCGATATTTCGCGAGAGCTCAAGATGCTGTTTCTGGTCCTGACCGACCGGAACGAGCTCCGTCTGATAGAGGAGGATATCCGCTGCCATCAGCGTAGGATATGTAAACAGTCCCGCGTTTATATTGTCCGCGTTCTTTGCGCTCTTGTCCTTGAACTGCGTCATACGGGAGAGCTCGCCGAACATCGTATAGCATCCGAGGATCCACGATAGCTCCGCGTGAGCGGGAACGTGGCTCTGAACGAAGAGTATGTTCTTTTCGGGATCGAGCCCGCAGGCGATATAAAGCGCGAGCGTATCGTAAGTGCGTCGGCGAAGCTCCGCGGGGTTCTGCCTCACCGTTATCGCGTGCATATCGACGACGCAATAGTAACATCTGTATTCATCGGAAAACGCGGAAAAATTCTTTATTGCATCGAGGTAGTTTCCGAGCGTCAGTGAGCCGGACGGCTGTACTCCGGAAAAGACCACTTTTTTGTCCTGAAACATGACTGCCTCCAAATGGTATTTCATCAACTTATTATATCATTATACTATTATTTTTCTCCTCTGTCAATTTTTTTGAAGCTATTTGATGTTATTTTCCGGAATTCCTTGTCGTGAAAGGATTCTACCGGCGGTAGAGTGAGCTGTC
>JAFXNX010000137.1 GCA_017529175.1 Clostridia bacterium | reverse complement strand
GTCCTTTTCCCGATGATCCTTACCCGATCGGTACCTCGTCAGTCTCTACGGGACATCCGGAGTTCGTGATGATATCTTCGGCATCAAGACGGATGATCTCCAGTTCAGGAGATGAATACAGTTCTTTCATTTTTTATCCTCCTTATCTTTTATTATGCTTATACGGTTCGGAGATACTGTTCCCGTCACCGTGCATTGAAGTAGCTGATCGCAGCAACAGCATAGTTGTAAAGCGCCTTACATACGCCTGCGTTTTGCCCGATACTGCTGTCACCCGCGTGTTCTATAACGAATTTCACGTACGACATGGGCGAATAGCTGAACCCACCCAGAGAAGAGCTGAAAATGATATTTTTTGTCAAATCCACGGAGCGGAGACCGTCTACCGTGATCCGGTACTTCACCGCGCCGTCACCGGACGCAACGGATCTCACATCAAAGTTATCCCACGGCTCGTCTCCGACGTATAATTCTCCGTCGGGAATACCGTCGACGCCTTTGACATAAATATTAAGTTTAACTTGGGATTCGAGAGCGAGTGACGCGTAAACTCCGGTCACGGGAGCGGGGAAATTCACATCGCTTCCGTATTCCGAAAGATCGGCGTCGAAGTTTTCGACCGAGTCAATCGAGTCGGGATACTGTGAGGGATCGATCGGAACAGCGTAAGGACCGGGGAACCGCTGCTCCGCGTAGCAGCCGTACGCCATGATCGCACCGCATAGCGCGACCATTTTGTCGTCGTCCGAATGCTCTATCTGGTAGTCGCAGTAGTCTTTCACGCTGTAATTAAAGGTTTTCACCTCCGCGCCGTCAGCGTCGCATACTCTGAAATATACGGGAGTCGCCAACATGTTAGCGGACAGAGACGCCGCGTTGAAAGCGTATTTCCCGTTCGCGACGAGGTGATCCGCATCGAAGTACGCGCGAGTATATTCATCTCCGTACCGGGCATATTCGATGCAGTAACCGTCCGATATCATATCGTCCGTCACGTTATCAACGTAGATCATCATATCGAAGCAGTCCGTCAGAACGAGAGAAGCGGAAAACGTCGCAAGAGGGTCGGTATATGAGTCGACGTAACTGTCGCCGCACTCGCAGATATGGGTAGTGTATCCTTGCTCCGTGAAAGTGGGAGGCGTCACGACGTCGGAATAGCTGTGAACGTGAGGATATACCTTGCCGACGTCAAGAGCAAAATAGTAATACGACTCGGTACTTCCGGGCGCAGCGTTTGCGGACGAATTGAAGATGATCGGGATCACACCGTCCCTGACGGAACCGTCACGGCTGTTTCCGACGATCGGATATCCTATTCCGGTCAGAGTCGATCCATTCGAGAAAGATAGGGCAAGTCCGCTGACTTTCTTCGTGAACGTCTTTCCGTTGGTAGCGGGTGATGTCCAGATATCTACAGTCACGGGTCTCTGTTTTGTGAAATGGACGACGTAGAACGTGCCGTCGGGTCCCTGAGACATGACGAACCCCATACCAAGGTTGTAACCCGTCGCTCCGTTCTTCGGAAGAAGGGTCGTCGAGATCTTCCTGCGGTCAACCTCGGTATCGGTCTTTGTATTGATTATAACCTGATAAGTGGTGGTGATACCCTTTGGTTTGGTTCCGGAGTAATCGTACACGGTCTGTGAGTATATTATGTGTAGTTTACCGTCTGTATCAAGATACGTACATCCCTCGTGTCCGTAATGGCTGGCAGTATGTACGTTTATCTGAGGCTGAGTCTCGTCGTAATGCGCCTCGCAGACCGGATATTCGACGAAATCGTAACGCTGACGGTCAAGTGCCGCGTTGTCGGAAAAAACGACTTCTTCCATATTCTTGATATGGTAGTAGTAGATTTCGTCCCAGGCGAACGAGTGTTCCGGGTACAACTGAAAACCAAGGATCTCCGGGGAGATCTCGGTCGGGACGCAGCGCTGGATGACGAAGTAAATACCGCCGTTTCCGTCCGGATAAGCGTTATAATAGTCTTTTCTCAGCGGGATAGTCAGAGTGTGCGCATGATCCTCCCATTGATGGGTATCCATATCGTAAATATACCAGGCAAAATACGCAGGATACTGAAGTCCCCCGTATCCGCCGTCATAAATACAGTATATCTTACGCGCCTGAAGATCGACGATCCCGGAGGGTTTGCCGTAGCCGTGGTCGTCGAGAGCGCACGTGTCAAAATTGACGATCGCCTTGTCGGTACGGACTTCGGTATCGGTCACGGTATCGATCTCATGAACGGCAAGATACGCGGCGTTTCTGAACTGGTCGGCGCCTATCTCACCATTCTGAAATTTAACGAGGTTCTTTGCGTACGTCTCGGCGTCCTCGCCGGGAAGGACGACGTAGAAGTGACCGTTCTCACCGTTATAGATCTCGGGAACCTGGCTGGAGTCGTTCTCGGGATAGGAGTCTTCCATGATGACGCGAACTCCGTCGGTCTCGATCTTGACAATTGCGTAATAGTTGATACCTTTGTACCAGTACGGGTGCTCCGGCCCGTTCTGCGTTTCGAGATCGATCGGATGCCACGCGCCGTCGTTACCCATATAAACGACCTCGCCGTCACGCTCGAGCGTTCTGTAAATGATAACGGCGTAGGTACCGTTCTCGGTTCTCAGAACGCGTGTATGGTGACCGCCGTGGATCGCGTTCGTTGCGGATCCGACGGGCATAACAGCCCCGGTGTCGGCATACTTGAACTGTTCAAGGTACGAGACCTTGATACCGTTTCCCTCATGCAGCACGCCGATATTGACAGGATCCGGATCTGTCGGCGACGCGGACGCGACGAACGTCAGAGAACCTGCGAGCAAAACGGCTGCAAGCAGAATCGAGAGAATTCTTCCGAAAGTTGAAATCTTCATCTTTCAACCTTTCCGCGCGGAGTTCTCCGCGCATATATTTTCCTGAATATATTATAAATCTTCTTAAAACAAATGTAAATGGCTTAGAAGAAAAAAAGAAAACTCAAGAATTTGTTTAACAACGCGAATCAACGGTATACCGCCAAAGAATACCGAATGGTCGGCAAAAGCAAAACAAGGCCGCCCGTGCGGCCCTGTTTCTTTAAGAATTGTATACCGGAATTATCTTACGTTTCATCAAGCCATGATCTTT
>JAFXNX010000136.1 GCA_017529175.1 Clostridia bacterium | reverse complement strand
CGCTCTTCCGATCTCCGATTATCAGTCTTGAAACGGAAATAGCGCCTACTTCTGTTCTCGGAAACATATCGACCTCTTAATCAACAAAATCAAATTCAAATTCAAACATTCTTACGGTGTCGCCCTCTTCGCATCCCGCTTCGCGCAGTTTGTCTATGACGCCGCCTCTGATGAGCTGTTTTTCAAAGTACATCATCGACTCTCTGTCTGAGAAGTTTATCCTGCCGCAGAGAAGCTCGAGCCAACGTCCGCTGACGTTGTAAGCTCCGTCGTCGTCGCGTTTGATAACGACCATGTCGGGAGAGGCGTCCTCTTCCTCGAAGACGATCTCTTCCGCCTCATATATCGTGACGGGAGGAAGGCGCGATAGCATTTCTTCCGCCTTGAGCATAAGTTCCTTCGTGCCCTTCTTCGTCGCGGCGGAAATGAACACCACGTCGTAGCCGCGTTCGTTCATAGCGGCGATAAAGTCGCGTATCTCATCTGTATCCTCGTCTTCGAGAAGGTCGCACTTGTTCGCGGCGACAATCCTCGGACGTGAATAGAGTTCTTCGTCGAAATTTTTAAGTTCGCGGTCGATCGTCCCGAAATCGTCGATCGGACGCCGTCCCTCGGTGGACGCTATATCGACGACCTGTATAAGCAGGCGGCATCTGTCGATGTGACGGAGAAACGCGTGGCCGAGACCCGCGCCTTCGGACGCGCCGCCGATAAGTCCGGGAATATCCGCCATAACGAATCCGCGCTCGTCCCCCGTGCTTACAACACCGAGAGAGGGCTCGAGAGTCGTAAAGTGATATTCCGCGATCTTCGGGCGCGCAGAGGAGACCGCGGCGAGAAGCGATGACTTTCCGGCTGACGGCAGACCAACGAGCCCGACGTCTGCGATCATTTTCAGCTCAAGTATGATCTCTCTTTCTTCTCCCGGTATCCCGTTTTTCGCAAAGTTCGGGATCTGTCTTGTGGGAGTTGCGAAATGTTTGTTGCCGAATCCCCCTTTGCCTCCGCGGCAGAGTATGAAGTCTCCGCACGCGGACATATCCTTGAGTATCGCGCCGCTCTCGGCGTCGCGTATCAGAGTTCCCGCCGGTACTTTGATTATTACGTCCTCGCCGTTTTTTCCGTGGAATTTGCCGCCCGCGCCGTCAGCGCCGGACGAGGCGACGAATTTTCTCTTGTAACGGAATGCGAGGAGAGTGTTAGAACCTTCGTCTATGCGGAAAACGATATTGCCTGCACGCCCGCCGTCGCCGCCGTCGGGACCGCCCTTTGCGACGTATTTTTCGCGCCGGAAGGATACGCAGCCGTTGCCGCCGTCCCCCGCCTTGACGTAAATTTTGATCTTATCTATAAACATTATCTGCCCGCTTTCATAAATAATAATATGCGCATTCATTCGCATTACAGTTCATTATACATTATCGCGGCGCCGTTTTCAACATTAAATTCGGTAAAAGGCGAAATAATCAATAAAAATGGTACAATAATCTAATAGATTTTAATAATGATAATGTCAAAAGTGTCAAAAAATTTAAAATGGTATTGATTTTAACAAAAATATTTGCTATACTTTATAAAACTAATAAGGCGATATATGCCGATCATTATTTTTCAAGTATTACAGGAGCATAATAATGATAACACGCGAAGTCACGATTAAGAACAGCGTAGGCCTTCATGCGAGACCCGCAACGTATTTCATTCAGAAAGCAAATGCATTCAAATGCGCGATCTATGTTGAAAAAGAGGACCGCAGAGTCAACGCGAAGAGTCTTCTCGGAGTTCTGTCGCTCGGTATCGTAAAAGGAACCGTGATAACTCTGGTCGCTGACGGACCCGACGAAGAGGAAGCCATCGAGGCGCTCGCCGGTTTGATCGACAACGAGCTTGACGATTTGAAATAAAGTGTGTGAGCCGTCCGCGAGGGCGGCTCGTTTGATTTTTATGCTGAGGAGGGACTGCTACGGAAACGGGAAACACAAATGATCTCGGCTTTTTACAGAGCAAAGCCGCCTCTTTGCCGCGCTCTCCCGGTGTGTATATCATGGAGAACCGCGCGGGGGACGTAATATACGTCGGCAAGTCACGCTCTCTTCGCGACCGGGTCAGTCAGTATTTTCACGGCTCTCACGATATAAAGACCGCGAAGATGGCGTCGAACGTTGCCAACTTCAGGTTTATCGTGTGCGACACCGAGATGGACGCGCTCGTTCTCGAGAACGATCTTATCAAGCAGTATACGCCGAAGTACAATATACTCCTCAAGGATTCAAAATCATATCCTTATATCAAGATAACGGACGAAGAGTATCCGAGGATAATTATGACGCGGCGCCGTACCGACAGCGGAACGTATTTCGGACCTTATTCGGGGACAGGCGTCATATATGAGATAATATCCATGCTTGAACGTTCTCTCGGAGTGCCGTCTTGCAAGAGGTCGTTTCCGAGGGATATCGGCAAGGGAAGACCCTGTATGAACCGTCAGATAGGAAGATGCTGCGGAGTCTGCGCGGGTGACGTAACCAAAGACGAATACAGAAAGATCATAGACTGCGCAGAGCGAATACTCAAGGGCAGTACGAAAGACGCTATAGCGTCGCTTGAAGCGCGAATGAGCGAGGCGGCGCTTGAGGAACGGTTTGAAGAAGCCGCGAGATGCCGCGACAGTATCGCCGCGCTGCGGCGGTTGGGCGAGAAGAAGCGTATCACGTCCCTTGCTCCGGGGAGCGAATACGACGTCATCGCCGTTACCGAGTGGGAAGGTCAGCTCTGCTCGGCGATATTTTACGTCAGAGACGGCACAATTTCCGACAGCGAGCAGTTTATATTCGGCGCGGACGAGATAACGGGATTCCTCACCAAAAACGAACTCGACTCCGTTGACGGAGAGGGAGGCGAGCGAGAGATCGACGACGCGGACTTCCCGCTGACGTCGTTTATCGCGAATCTCTATTCTTCAAGAGAATATATACCTGATGAGATACTTCTGTCGTTTCCGATGCCTGACGCGGAGCGCGCGCTCGTCGGAGAGTATCTTGCGATGAAGAGCGGACACCGCGTCACACTGAAGACACCGGTGAGGGGAGAACTGAGACAGCTTTGCAGGATGGCTGAAAACGACGCCGCGCGCCACGCGGAGAGCAGAAGATACCGCGCGGACGCGAGCGAGAAGATACTCGTTTCTCTCGCATCGTGCCTCAAACTCGAGGTCGTGCCGGACAGGATAGAGTGCTACGATATATCAAACCTCGGAGACGAGCATATAACCGCGGGGATGATAGTAACCTCGGGCGGAGTATTCAAAAAGAGCGATTACAGATATTTCAGAATAAAGACGACAGAGGGAGCCGACGACTACGGCTCGATGCGCGAAGCTCTCTCCAGACGCTTTGAAGAACTGGCGGGAGACGACGCCTCGTTTTCAACTCTTCCCGACCTGATCCTTCTTGACGGCGGCATGAACCACGTTCGCGCGGTGAAAGAAGTCGCAAAAAAGTATTCCGTCGACGTTCCCGTATTCGGAATGGTGAAGGACAGTTATCACAAGACGAGAGCGCTCGTCAGCGATACGGAAGAGATAAGTATAGCTAAGGACGTAAAGCTATTCAGATTTATATATAAGCTCCAGGAAGAGGTACACCGTTTCACGGTGTCGAAGATGAACAGCGCGAAGCTGAAAACAATCAAGACGTCGACTTTTGAGAAGATCGACGGCATCGGTCCCAAGAAAGCGAAGGCGCTTCTTGCGGCGTCGGTGGATACGGACGTCAAGACGGCGACGGTCGATGAGCTTTGCTCGATCGACGGCATAAGCAGGCGCGACGCGGAACGCATCGCCGCATATTTCAAAGAACAGAATGAGGAAGAAGGAAAATGAGGATAATAACCGGAAGCGCGAGAGGGATCCAGCTTGAGACGCCCGAAGGAATGGAGACAAGGCCCACGGCGGAAAGAGTCAAGGAAGCGCTCTTTTCAATGATACAGTTCGATATCGAAGGAAGACGCGTGCTCGATCTGTTCGCGGGAAGCGGTCAGCTCGGGCTTGAGGCGCTCAGCCGCGGCGCGTCGCACGCGACGTTTATCGACTCGTCAAGGGAGGCTGCGGATATTATTCTCAAAAACGCCGCGAAGACGAGACTCAAGGAGAGGGCGAGAGTCGCGGTCATGGATTATTCCGCGTACCTTTCGGGGAAAAAGCGCGATGAGACTTTCGACATAGTTTTTCTCGACCCGCCTTACAACACGGATATGATGGCAAACGCTTTGAGGATGATACTCTCGGACGGCATACTGAACGACGGCGGATATATCGTATGCGAGACCGATACCGTGGAAGAAGAGCGGAAAAAGAAGAAAAAAGCAGTGCGCGACGACGCGTCTGACGTTCTTTGCGACGTTTTCGGAGGCGACGAGGCGCTTCGCGATTCATATGACGTGATAAAAAGCGCAAGATACGGCAGAAGCAGGATAACTCTTCTTACAAACAAAGAGGGATGATGACGGAGGGTATGAAATGAAAAAAGAAAGATGCGCAGTTTTTTCCGGCACGTTCGATCCCGTGACGTCGGGACACCTCGATATCATTCGACGCGCGCTCGCTCTCTTTGACACTGTCCACGTGCTCATAGCGGTGAATCCGGAAAAGAAGACGATGTTCTCGGAGGGCGACCGTCTTCGTATGCTCGAGGCGTCTGTCTCGTCGCTCGAAGGATCGGATCGCGTCGTATGCAAGGCGTGGGAGCGTCCCGTATTCGAGTACTGCAAAACGGCGGGCGCTGAGTATATCGTCAAGGGCGTCAGAAATTCGACGGACTTCGAGTATGAGAAAGTGCTCTCGGCGCAGACCGCGTCTCTTTGCCCCGGCATTGAGACCGTACTTTTCATGTCTCCCGAAAAATACTCGTATATCAGTTCGACATACGTCAGAGGTTGTATCGAATACGGCTTTTCACTCGACGGCGCAGTTCCCAAAGAGGCGATAGAACTGATCGGCGATATCATTTGCAAATAATTGTGAGTATAATTTCAAAACACCCGCGCGGCGCGTCTCCGTCCGCGGGTGTTTTTTGCAGATATTTCGATAAAACACCCGTATTTTTTTGTTGAAAATAACCCGATATCAGACTTATAGCGCCCCCGTTCGACGGGGCTTTTTTCGTTGTAATCGAAAAAGAGGTGAAATAAAAGGGAAATGGCGAAAAAATATTTATTATTTGTAAAAAAAATTATAATAAGGTATTGCAATTTCTTTTAATAGGTTGTATAATGATTTCAACACCGAAATACAACCGAAAAGCAATAAAAGTGGCTTAAAGTGGCTTAAACCCAAATATTTGAGTTTTCAAGAAAGGAGGATCCATTATGTTCACAAGTGAATTTGAACATACGATAGATTCAAAGTCCCGTATGTTTATCCCCGCAAAATACAGAGAGATCGTCGGATCCTCCGTTTATCTTTGCAAATGGACAGAGGGAAACCTTTACTTCATGACAGTAAAGGGATGGGAAGAGTACAAAGATCAGGTGCTTCAGAATTCATCGCCTACGAAAGACAGAAACGTGCTTCGCCGTTTGTTCGGATGGGCGACGGAAGTTCCGCTTGATTCCCAGGGAAGAATACTGATCCCTCAGAACTATATGGAGCACGCGGGCCTTACAGACAAGGCGGTCATCGTCGGATGCGGAACGAGAGCGGAAATATGGTCTCCCGAAAGATGGCAGGCGCTCAACGATTCGTACAACGAAGACGAAATGATAGAAGTGCTGTCCGAAAAAGGACTGTAATATGGAATTCAGGCATTATTCAGTGATGCTGAAAGAGTGTATGGATGCGTTGATGCCCGAGCGCGGCGGAGTGTTCGTTGACTGCACCGCGGGCGGCGGAGGGCATTCATACGAGATCGCAAGACGCCTTCCCGCGGGATCGCGTCTTATATCTCTCGATAGGGATGATGAAGCGATCGCGGCGTGCCGTGCGAGACTCTCGGAGTTCGATTCTGAATGCACTGTCGTAAAGGCCGAATTCCGGGACGTCGGAGACGTACTTCACGACCTCGGGATAGATTCGATCGACGGCGCGCTGTGGGACCTCGGAGTATCGTCACACCAGCTTGACGACGCGTCCCGCGGCTTCTCGTATATGAACGACGCGCCGCTCGACATGAGGATGGACACATCCGCTCCTGTCAGCGCCGCAGACATTGTGAACGGCTATGATGAGCGTGAGCTTTTGCGGATAATCTCGGAATACGGCGAAGAAAAGTTCGCGTCCGCTGTCGCGCGTGCGATCGTAAAGCGAAGAGAGACAAAGAGAATTGAAACGACGCTTGAGCTTTCGGAGATAATTACGAACGCGATACCCGCCGGGGCGAGAAAGAAAGAAGCGCAACACCCCGCGAAGAGAACGTTTCAGGCGATAAGGATAGAAGTCAACTCGGAGCTTGCGGAGATCGCGCCTTCCATCGAGAGCGCGATAGAGCGTATGAACAAGGGCGGCCGCGCCGCGGTGATAACTTTCCATTCGGGAGAGGACAGGATAGTGAAGCAGACGTTTGCGCGTCTTGCCGATCCGTGCGAGTGCCCGAAAAACTTCCCGGTCTGCGTTTGCGGAAAACGACCGACAATAAAGCTTTTGAACAGAAAGCCGCTTCTTCCGTCGGAGAGCGAACTTGAAGAAAACCCGCGTTCGCGAAGCGCAAAACTCCGGACGGTCGAAAAGATCTGATATATCAAACATATTTATGAAAGGGGGATCGATATGACAAGAAATTACTCAACGAACGAGAACTCGCTTTGCGAAGTGCTAAAACAGAATTTTGAAAACCGCGGTGTGAACAATCCGAACGTCATAAACAAAGTCTCCCTTTATAAAGAAAAGCAGCTCATGCAGCGCCGCGCCGAAGCGAGAAGAGAACTTGCCGAAAAGAACGCGAAGGCGAGCGATAAAGTGACGCCGGGTCTTATTTCAGCAAAGCACAGAATGCCCGGGCGCGAATACAGACGTCCCCGCATCGATTCGTTCAGATACGAAAACGACGGCTTTATAGCTGAGGGCGGTCTTGCCGAGACTTATGAGAGAGCTTCATCAATCAGAGAGCGCGCGTCAAAATTCGATCCCGCGGCATACGAGAGAAGACGTCATATCGTCAAGGAAGCAAAAGACAGAAAAGCAGAGCCGAAGAAAAAGAAGAGCTTCGGTGAAGTGCTTTCTCAAAAGCTCTACGAGAAGCGCCTTGAAAGAGCGGAAGCGTCACGTGAATCTTTTGAAAAGGTAGTCAAAAAGAAATCGATCCCGAAGGGGCTCGTAGCGTCGATACTTGTCTGCACGCTTCTTCTTATGGTAGTGCTTTATACGTACTCGACGTATACGGAGACTGTGGCAAGAGGCAAAGCTCTTCAAAACGAGAAAATAGAGCTTCAGCTCGAGAGAGACAGAGTACAGAGTTTGTACGAACTCCGGGACGACGTCAGAGAAATAGAGGACTACGCGGTAAATACTATCGGAATGGTCAAGAGCGACCTTGTCGAAACGAGATACGTTTCTATCGCCGGAGGCGAGAGAATCGAAGTCATTCGCGCGGAAGAGCCGGAAGAGGGCGAAGGATTCTTTTCAACGTTCCTTTCCGCCATCGGTACGAACTGGGAACGTCTTATGGATTATATCGACTGACGTCCTGTATTGACGAAAGTCGGGGAGGACAATCCGAAAGATGCCGTCTGGACGCCGCGTCGGGCGGGTTCAAATCGGCGTCGCCTTCCTAACAAGCCAAAGCGGTGAAGATCATCACCGCTTTTTACTCTTAATATAGGATAAAAATCAAATCTTGCGATAACGCGATCCCGGCATAAAATGCCGCTTGAAAAAGGTGTGCGCGGGCAGGGAGCGATCATCATTTTTGTATCACGCGATACATATAATAATACAGTTTGAACGGAGGTGCTCTTTATGGAACAGAAGAATTACAGAGTAGACAGAATGACCCATAAAAAAGCGTACTTCGTTCTGTTCTTTTTTGCTCTCATGGCGGTAGTCCTCGTGGCGGCGCTCTTCAAACTGCAGATAATCGACTATGAGGAATATCAGAAAACGGTCGTCGATCAGATGACGACAGAGGTCGAAGTAAATCCGGAGCGAGGCGAGATATACTCGTCAAACGGCGACGTTCTGGCGAAGAATATCACGAAGTATCTGCTCTTCATATCTCCTCAGGATATAATCGACGCCATGGCGAAGCCGGAGGAGCACGATGTCGACGCGGTCTTCACCTGGGATGATTTTGACGGATTCAGGCAAAAAGACCTCAAGATGAACGAGCTGATCGCAAAATTCCTTTCCGGACTTATTGACGGGGTAGAGTATTCCGACGTCATGGAAAAGGCGGCAAAGGAAGGCAGGCGTTACGAGGTCGTCGCGAAACTCGTCGACGAGGAAACGGCTGATAAGATCAGAAATTTCATCGACGAATACAATTTTAAAAAGCAGATCTATCTGAGGGCGACGCCCGTAAGATATTATCCTTACAACAGTCTTGCGTCCCACGTCATCGGCTTTACCGACGCCGACGGGACCGGCATCTACGGGCTTGAGGCGTATTACAACAATATCCTCGAAGGAAAGAGCGGCAGATATATCACCGCGCAGGACGCGCGACACAACGATATGCCGTTTGAATACGAGACTTACGTCGAAGCGGAGAACGGCTACAATATCGTATCTACGATCGACGATTACATACAGTACGTACTTGAAAATCAACTTGAGACCGCTTATTACGATCACAAAGCGGCGAACAGAGTCTGCGGTATCGTCATGGACGTTAAGACCGGAGGGATCCTCGCCATGGCGACGGGGCCTTCGTTCGACCTGAACTCTCCGCGCGAGCTCGACGAAGCGTCGCGCGCCGTCCTTGCGGGATATACGGAGGGGACCGACGAGTATAACAACGCGCGCCTTGAACTGCTTTACGCGATGTGGAAGAACAAGGCGATAACGGAGACTTATGAGCCGGGATCAACTTTCAAGATAATCACGACCGCTATGGCGCTTGAGGAAAAGGTCGTGACGCCCGAGGATTACTTCACCTGCAGCGGTTCTCTCGTAGTCGAAGGGTATCCGAAGCCGATCCACTGTCACAAACACGAAGGGCACGGCACGGTAACTTTCAGAGTCGGTCTGCAGCAGTCATGCAACCCGACGCTTATGCAGGTCGGTATGAGAGTCGGAAGAGAGAAGTTCTACAACTACTTCAAGCAGTTCGGCTACGGCGACGCGACCGGTATCGACCTTCCGAACGAAGCGAGAACTTATTATCATAAATATGAAGACTTTACGATACCTTCCCTCGCAGTCTACTCGTTCGGACAGACGTTCAAGACGACTGCTATCCAACAGCTGACGGCGATCTGTTCCGTTGCGAACGG
>JAFXNX010000135.1 GCA_017529175.1 Clostridia bacterium | reverse complement strand
GGAAAATTGAACGAAAACTACAATTCCGAACCTGAAAATATTCAGAACGGTGAGCAAAAGATGGCGCTGTCCGTGCTTAAAAACGTCGGAAGCGTTCTTTACAGGATATTTACCGTTGTCATAAACGTATTTCTGACGATCCTCCTTATCGGTATGATAACTGGCGTCATCGTAGGAACCGTTTTTGCGATGTATATAAAGAATTATATCGATCCTTCGATCGATACGTCGCTATTCGTAAAAAAAGGTTCCGATACTACGACGCGGCTCTATTATACGAATTACGAAACAGAGGAAGACAGGATAAACGGTATAGGTGTCGACGTCGAATATCAGCGCCTTTACGGCTCTGAAAACAGCATCTGGGCGTCTTACGACCAGTTTCCGCAGTATCTTAAAGACGCGTTCATTTCGATCGAAGACCACAGATTCGAGTCCCACAACGGTGTCGACTGGGTCAGAACTTCGAGCGCGGTACTCGGATTCTTCTTCGGCGACGGTGATTACGGCGGATCGACCATAACTCAACAGTTGATCAAAAACCTGACGGGCGATGACGAACCGACGATACAACGTAAAGTCGAGGAAATATTCAGAGCTCTCGATCTCGAGAAGAAGCTCGATAAAACCGAGATACTCGAGATGTACCTGAATATCGTATTCCTTTCAAACAACTGTACAGGAGTTCAGGCGGCGGCGAACTACTACTTTGACAAGGACGTCAGCGAACTTGATCTTGTGGAGTGCGCCTCTCTTGCGGCGATCGTCAAGAACCCTTCAAAATATGAACCGGTCCGTCACGACGTCGTTATGTATACCGACGAGGAGACCGGTGAAGAAAAGGAAGACGGAAACAGAAAGAGACGAAACGACGTTCTCTGGACAATGTGGCAGTACGGAAAGATCAGCGAAGCCGAGTATCTCGACGCGACATCGACCGAGCTTCAGCTCAAGGTCGACCGCGACAGCGATTCGTTTGAACGCGACGTAAACTCGTGGTATACCGACGCCGTATTCAACGACGTCAAAGACGCGCTGATGGAGGAGTACGGATATTCCGATTACGTTGCCAGCATGATGATTTATTCCGGCGGTCTTCACATTTACACCGCCATGGATAACGAAATACAAACGCTCCTTGAAAATATATATGAAAACGATTCGGAATACTTTATGTACGCGTCCACTGCGGAACAGCCCGAATCATCTATGGTAATAACCGATCCGTACACCGGAGACGTGCTCGCGCTCGTCGGTGGCAGAGGAGTGAAGTCCGGAAACAGGATCCTTAACAGAGCTACTCAGTCACGAAGACCCGCGGGTTCATCCATAAAGCCTATCTCCGTCTACGGTCCCGCGCTTGATATGGGAGTTATAACCTACGGCACAGCGATCGACGATTCGCCGCTCTATTTCAACGGTCAGACGCCATATCCTAAAAATGCGCCGAGCGTATATGACGGAATGACAACTATCCACGACGCTATCAAAACGTCAAAGAATACCGTCGCGATGAAAGTTCTCGAAATGCTCGGGATCGACAACTCGTTTGACTTTTTACACGATAAGCTTCAGGTGAACAGCATTATAGAGTCAAAAGAGACTTCTTGGGGCACTGTCGTTACGGACAAAGCGCTTGCTCCTCTCGGCCTCGGTCAGCTCTCATACGGTCTTACCGTCCAGGAGATCACAAACGCGTATTCGATATTCGTAAACGACGGTATATTCTCAAAATCAAGACTTTGGACTAAAGTCACCGACAGTACAGGGAACATCATACTTGAAAATCCGATAGAGCAAAGCGCCGTTATAAGCCCGCAGACAGCGACGATCATGACAGATATGCTTGAAGACGTTGTTTCATTGGGTACCGCAGCGGCGATCACTCTTAAAAATCCCGACTACGATAACGGATACGCCGGCGTACCGTGCGCCGGAAAGACCGGTACCACTCAGGAAGACTACGACAGATGGTTTATCGGATATACTCCGTACTACGTCGGAGGTATCTGGTTCGGATACGACCTCAACCAGTCGCTCAGCGAATACTGGCAGAACCCCGCGGTTCTTCTTTGGGACACGATAATGACTAAACTTCACGAGAAGTTCAGACAGAAAGACCGCGACGGAACAGAGGCGCTCAGACAGTTCAACTTCGCTCCCGGCGTCATTTCATGTACGTATTGCGAAGATTCCGGACTCCTCATGGGAGAGGCGTGCTATGCAGATCCTCGCGGAAGCCGCGCTGAGTCCGGGTTATTTACCGAGGCAACGAAGCCTACAACCGTATGCGATACGCATAAGCTCATCAAGTATTGCAAGGACGGCGGAGGCGTCGCAGGTAACGATTGCCCGAAGGGCAGCGTCATTACTGTCGGGCTTATGGATCTTGACCGCGCGTTCGATTATCAGATCTATATCACCGACGCCGAATACACTTGTAAGGATATATCGGTAGTTCCGTCAAACGCAACGAATCTGCCTTACTATCATACCGCGCTCAGCGGCAAGTATTCAGGCATATCTTCATCTCCGAAACAGTACAACTGTTACTGTACGCTTCATACGAATTTCGACAAACTCGCTCATCCGGAAAAGTATACGACGAAGCAAACGACAACGGCAAAACAGAAAGAGACAGAAAAGCCCGCCGATCAGACAAAGAATACGGATCCTCCGGCGACTACGGCAAAGCCGGAAGAGAATCCCCCGGAGAGCAATTGAGTTTTGCCATATACTTGACAAAACACTTGATTTATACTATACTTTAAACGTAATTATTACATGGAGGTAATATACAATGAACGCAAAAAGAATCATATCTCTTCTGACAGTTTGTGTTTTGCTTTGCACAGCGGTAATCGCTTGCTTTGCGTCATGCGGCGGTAAGAAAGAGGTCGTAAACGTTACTGTTAAGTTTCTCGTAACTGTTGACGAGGAAGGAAACACCCTTCCTGCTGACGAACAGTACTATATCGGAGAGCACAACGAGACTGTCGAAGGCACGTCAAAGTCTCCCGCAACGGTCCTGAAAGCCGCTGAGCAGGCGCTCACGTTTTTGGCGTATGAAGACGGTTACGAACTTACGAAAGACGGCTACAGCATAGCGCGTGTTTCAAAGTACGCTGAACATCAGGAAACCGATGATACTACCGGTTACTTCACATACTGGGTAGCATATGTAAACGGAAGCCGTCCGGTCGACGGAGGCGGAAGACAGAGCGAAGTCAAGATCAACGAAGGCGACGTTATCGAATTCAGATACGTTTATGACTCCAGAGCCCGCGAAGACAACAAGTCGTATGCGGCTGACAGCGAATAATTTCTGCAAGCGACATAAAAAAGATCCACCCGAGCAGGGTGGATCTTTATTTATGCCGTCTGGTCCGTATTGAGCTTTGAGACCTTTTTCTTTGTGATCTTCGGCTTTGCGCCGTCTGTCACGGACTCTTTTGTGATGGTTATCTTCTCGACGCCCTTGTCGGAGGGAAGTTCATACATTATATCCGTCATGATCTCTTCGAGGATGGAACGTAAACCTCTCGCGCCGGTGTTTCTTTCAATCGCGAGCTTTGCGATAGCCGAGAGCGCGTCCGTTTCGAATACGAGCTCTGCGCCATCAAGAGAGATAAGTTTTTTATACTGCTTTATGATCGAGTTTTTAGGTTCTGTCAGTATCCTTATAAGAGCTTCTTCGTCGAGACTGTCAAGACCGACTATGACCGGAAGACGTCCGACAAGCTCGGGGATAAGTCCGAATTTGACTATATCGTGAGGTACTATCTCTCTGAATATCTTCGTCTTGTCGCGGTCTTCTTTTGTTTTGACTTCACCGACGTATCCGATCGTGCTGCCGCCTTTGCGTTTTTCAACTATCTTGTCAATGGTATCGAACGCTCCTCCGCAGATAAACAGTATATTCTTCGTGTCGATCTTTATAAACTCCTGGTTGGGATGTTTTCTGCCGCCCTGAGGAGGGACGTTTGCCACAGTTCCTTCGAGGATCTTGAGAAGTGCCTGCTGTACGCCCTCTCCCGATACGTCGCGCGTTATCGATCTGTTTTCGCTTCTTCTTGCGATCTTGTCTATCTCGTCGATATATATTATACCTTTTTCTGCGCTGTCAATATCGTAATCCGCCGCCTGTATCAGTCTTAAGAGAATATTCTCAACGTCTTCACCGACGTATCCCGCTTCGGTAAGAGTTGTCGCATCGGCGATTGCGAATGGAACGCCGAGACATTTTGCAAGCGTTTGAGCAAGATACGTTTTACCGGAGCCCGTCGGGCCGATCAGCAAAACGTTGCTCTTTTGCAGTTCGACGTCGTCGTTATCGTCCGCCGTACGAAGTCTTTTATAATGGTTGTATACGGCAACCGACAGAGCGATCTTCGCCGCTTCCTGACCGATAACATACTCGTCAAGTATCGATTTGATCTCTTTCGGAGTCATTATCGGCGTGTTTTCATCAAACGCGGCGGTCGTATCCTCCGGCTTTTCAAGTATCTCGCCGATAATGGAGTTGCATACGTCGACACACTCGTTGCAGATGTAAGCGCCCGAAGGGGAAGGAATAAGGAATTTAACTTCTTTATTATCCTCGCTTCTGCCGCAGAAACTGCATCTTGCGGTCTTGTTTGTGTTATTTGCCATCAATAATTCCTCTTAAATATAATTAAGCTCTTTTATCAAAGACTTTATCTATCAGACCGAATTTCAGCGCTTCGTCAGCCGTCATATAGTTATCGCGCTCGCAAGCGGCGTGCATTTCTTCATAAGAATGTCCGCTGTTTTCAGCCATCAGGCGCTCAAGCTTTTCTCTTGTACGGAGCATATGATCAGCGTGGATCTGAATGTCCGTCTGCTGTCCGCTGAGACCGCCGAGAAGGGGCTGGTGGATCAGAATTTCGCTGTTTGGAAGCGCGATCCTTTTTCCTTTAGCTCCGGAAGAGAGAAGGAAAGCGCCCATGCTTGCCGCCATACCGATACAAATAGTGGACACGTCGCATTTGATGTAATTCATTGTGTCATATATCGCCATACCGTCGGATATCGACCCGCCGGGGCTGTTGATATAAAGCGAAATGTCCTTTTCGGGGTCCTGCGCTTCGAGAAAAAGAAGCTGTGCAACAACGAGAGACGCTGTAACGTGATTTACTTCCTCGGAAAGAAATACGATCCTGTCGTTGAGAAGGCGAGAGTATATATCGTACGATCTTTCGCCTCTGCTCGTCTGCTCAATTACCATCGGGACCAGTGAATTTGTGATCTTATCCATAATCAACCTCGTTTCCGTATTATTCGATAAATTATTCTTTTACCACATTTATCAGTATACCGCTACGGGCAGTAGCGGTATACGTATATTATTCTGCCTTGTCGCTGTCAGCTTTTCCGGCTTTTGCAGCGGTAGTCTTTTTTGTACTGCTTGCCTTAGTTGCCGTAGTCTTTGCAGCGCCTGACTTTGCCGCAGTCGTCTTAGCGGCGGGCTTTTTCTTCGGAGCATCCGAAGCATCTTTCGTTTCCTCTTTTGCGGGAGCGGATTTTGCTTTGGAAGCAGGAGTTTTCTTTGCAGCCGGTTTCTTTTCCGTTGTTTTCGGAGCTGCTTTCTTTTCCGTCTTCTTTTCGGCTTTCTTTTCAGTAATTTTTGCTTCCGCTTTTACAAAATCAACGGCTTTTCTCACGAGAACGTCTTTCTTGACGTCGTCTTCGGATATCATCGACTTGACTTTATCGACTTCAACGCCGTAAGCCTTCGAGATCTTTTCGAATTCTTCGTTAATGTCGTCGTCAGAAGCTTCAAGTCCTTCTTTTGCCGCGATAGCTTCAAGCGCAAGACGCGTCTTTACCTGCTTGATCGCACGGGGACGCATTTCTGCGCGAACGCCGTCGAGATCCATTCCCGTATACTTGAGATACGTTTTGAGGTCAAGACCCTGCATTCTGAGATTTGTGTCCATATCACGAACGAGATTTTCAACTTCTTCGTCGAACATACACTCGGGAATATCCGCTTCAATGAGATCGACAAGAGCGTCGATAAGCTGATTTTCAACTTCAGCATCAGCCGATTTTTCTTTTCTCTCGGTGATTTTTGCCTTAATATCGGCGCGATATTCAGCGATAGTATCAAATTCGGAAGCCATAGTTGCGAGTTCGTCGTCAGCGGCGGGGAGCTCTTTTACTTTGATCGAATTGATCTTGACCTTGAATACTGCGGGCTTACCGGCAAGATCTGCCGCGTGATAATCTTCGGGGAACGTTACGTTGACGTCAAATTCATCGCCCGTGTTCTTGCCGATGATCTGATCTTCAAATCCTTCGATAAAAGTATGAGAACCGATCGTAAGATCATGACCGTCCGCTTTGCCGCCGTCAAACGCTTTACCGTCGATCGAGCCTTCATAGTCGATATTAACGATATCGCCGTCAGTTACCGCGCGGTCTTCAACGTCGGTGATCCTTGCGTTTCGTTCGCGAACTCTGTCGATCTCGGCTTCAACTTCTGCGTCTTCCACGACGACGGGCGCCTTTTCAGCGGAAAGACCCTTATAACCGTCGATCTTGACTTCCGGTTTTACATATACGACAGCTTTGATCACAACGCCGTTCTCGTCGATCGTGTCGATATCGAATTCGGGACGTCCGACGATCTCGAGCTCTGATTCTTTTGCCGCCGCTTCATACGCTTCGGGAAGCACTTCGTTTACGGCGTCTTCGTAGAATACGCCTTTACCGTACATTTTTTCGATGATCGCGCGCGGCGCCTTACCGCGTCTGAATCCCGGGATTGTAATGTTTTTTGCCTGCTTTTTGTATACCTTTGTTACCGCTGCGTCAAATGTCGCTTTATCTACCTCGATCGACAGCTGATACTTATTAGTTTCAAGCAGTTTCTTTTCTTTAAGACTCATCTTTGTTATTCCTCCGATTATATCTTTAATTTAACACTAAATGATATTTTACATTTATTTTATAAAAAAGTCAATGATGTTTTTCTAAAATTAACTTCAATATGTATATCTTGAATTAGTCATTTTAACAAGGACGCGTTATCATCGGTATGAAATTCAGATAATCAGCCGAAATCAGCGTCATATTGATACCTTCGAATACGGTAGTCTTCGGCACGTTATAATTACCGTGGATATGCCCGAAATAGACGTTTGCAACAGAGTGCGCGTGAAGCACGTCAACAAGCTCGCGGCAGATGAATCCGTTGAAGACGGGAGGGAAGTGAAAGTATACGAGTATCGGCTTCGCGGCGGCATCACCGCGCAGACGTTCCGCCTCTTTTATACTTATCTCGAGTCTGCTCGCTTCTCGGTTCACGATCTTTGTATAATCGACGTCTCCGACGGTATTCTGCATTTTCTCTTCGACGTACCAGCCTCTCGTTCCGCAGACGACGGCGTCACCCGTATCGTATGCGTTGTTAAAGAGAAAAGATATTGTAGAAAGGGAATTTTCTTCGAGAAACGCGTTCATCTTAGTCATCGTCTCCCACCAGAAATCGTGGTTGCCCTTGCCGATTATCTTTTTTCCGGGAAGAGAATCGATCAGCTTAAAGTCGACGAGCGCGTCTTTGAAGTGCATTGCCCATGATATGTCGCCGGGAACTACTACGGTATCTTTATCAGTGACTACCGCGTTCCACTTTGAAACTATCTTTTGAGTATGATCCCGCCATCTGTTGCCGAATATATCCATCGGCTTATCGGTCGAGCCCGACAGATGAATATCTGCTATTGAGAAAAGCGCCATATCACCCGATCACCGCGTCAAACATATTTGCAGGCTTGCAGCACGCCGTGAATCTGACCGGAAGTTCAAGCGTCTTTTTAAGCGGCGCGGGAGCCGTTATGCCGGAAATTCTTTCAAGCGTTTCAAGAAGAGTTGCGGCGTCGTGACTTGAGGGAGCTTCTCCGAGAGAAGCGCACACGTCGTATGCAAATTTAAAGGGGCTCGCGGTCGATACGATGACCGCCGGCGTATCGTCGCCGGTATCCGCTTTGTACTTGTTATAACAGCTGACGGCAACGGCGGTATGTGTGTCCGGCAGATATGAATGTACGTCAAACGTGTTCTTAATTGTATCTGCGGTCTCTTCTTCGTTTGCAAAGTAACCCGAGAACACTTCTTTGATCTGCGAGAGCTGATCTTCGCTTAAAGTATATTTGCCTTTTTCGTTCAGCTCCGTCATACATTTTAGCGTTACTTGCGCACCGAATTTGACCCATAAGAGACGCTCGAGATTGCTCGATATAAGAATGTCCATGGAAGGAGACATCGTCTTGTGGAACAATCGCTCTCTGTTGTAGCACCCGGTATTTATAAAATCAGTCAGAACACAGTTCGAGTTTGAAGCGCAAATAAACTTTGAGACGGGAAGTCCCATTTCCTTCGCGATAAAGCCCGCGAATATGTTTCCGAAGTTGCCTGTAGGAACGCAGAAATTGATACTGTCGCCGACGGCGATCTTTCCTCTGTTCACGAGGTCGCAGTATGCCGATATATAATAAACTATCTGCGGCACGAGACGACCCCAGTTTATCGAATTTGCGCTTGAGAAAAACTCGCCTTTTTCAAGAAGCGTCTCTTTTGCAGAAGCGTCCGAGAATATTCTTTTAACGCCGCTTTGAGCATCGTCGAAGTTCCCTTCGACCGCGCAAACATTTACGTTGCCGCCGAGCTGTGTCGTCATCTGGAGCTTCTGCATCGGGCTGACGCCGTCGACAGGGTAGAAGACGGTGATCCTGATACCGTCGACGTCTTTATATCCTTCGAGCGCGGCTTTTCCGGTGTCGCCGGAAGTTGCCACGAGTATGTGAGCTGTAAGCGTCTCGCCCGTTATTTTAAGAGCGCGGGAAAGTAAACGCGGCATTATCTGAAGCGCCATATCTTTAAACGCGCAAGTAGGTCCGTGCCAGAGCTCAAGTACGCTGTACTCTCCGTCAATAT